>CAJXIC010000186.1 GCA_913054385.1 uncultured Pseudomonadota bacterium | reverse complement strand
GTCGTCTGCGCCCGACGCAGTTGGGCACACCGGACGGCCGCCGAAGGCGGCGGCATCGGGGTCGATCTCGATCTCGCCACGGCCTGGGAACGACTCGGAGCCGCTTCGCGCGAGACCATGGCCGCGGCCGGAATTGCCTCGAGCGAAGTGGCGGCGCTGGCGGTCTCCGGGATGCGCTTCGCCTGCATCCTGCAGGATGCCGGGGGCAAGGTTCTCTACTCCGGTTCGAATCGCGACGGGCGTGCCGCGGGCACAGCGATCGCGATGGCCCTCGAGGACGACGCCGAGTCCACGGCACTGCGCGTGGGTCACTGGCCTTCTTCGGTACTGGCGGCTTCCAGGCTCCGTTGGCTGCAGACCGCGCACCCGGAACTCTGGGAACGCGGCGCATCCCTGCTTTCTGCCAGTGACTGGCTCGTCCATCGCCTGTGTGGCGAGATGGCGACCGATCCCACCCAGGCCAGCACCACGGGGTTCTACGCTCTGGATGAGCAGGCCTGGGATCAAGAACGCTCAGAGGCACTCGGCATTCCCGCCAGCTGGCTGCCTCCGATCAGAGAGTGCGGTACTGCGGTCGGGGGACTGCAGACCGCTGCGGCTACACATTTCGGTCTCGCCGCCGGGACCCCCGTGGTGATCGGTGGTGCCGATTCGCAGCTCGCGCTGCTGGCGGTCGGCGTGATGGGTGTCGGCGAGGTGGGGCTGGTGGCGGGCTCGACGGCGCCGGTGCAGCGCGTGACCGATGGCCCGGTCTGCGATCCGAGCCTCTGGTGCGAGCGCTTTGTGCTCCCCGGTCACTTCGTGCTCGAGTCGAGTGCCGGTTCGCTCGGACACCTGATCGAGTCTATTGCGGGGTTGATCCACGCCGAGGCGCGGGATCCCGTGGCGAAACTGCTGGCGGATGCCGGTCGCGCCGAGGCCGGGGCCGGCGGCAGGCTGGCCACGCTTTCGACGCCAGTGATGGACGCCCGCCGTCTCGAGTTGCCGATCGCAAGCCTGTCCTGGGCTTCGATGCTCGGTGGCCCCGCCTTTCCGGAGTCGGCGCTGGCTTCGCGGGCCGGCGTCGAGGCGACGGCCTATGCGCTTCGCGCGAATCTCGAACACCTCTCGGAGTGCCTGGGGAGCCCTGCGACGAAGGTCGCGGTCGCCGGAAGGCTCTCGGGCTCCGCGACCTGGCGCCGGGTGGTGGCGAATGTGTTGGGTGTTCCGTTGCAGTTCGGCGCGTCGTCGGATTCGAGCGCACTCGGCGCGGCGCTCTGCGCAGGCGTGGGTTCAGGTCTCTTTGTCGATCTCGCGGAGGCCGCGACCAGTGTGGAACGCTTTGCCACCGAGACGGTGGCGAAAGAAGTGGCGCTCTATGCAGATTTCTATCCCACCTGGAGAAAGATTTGCGACGCTCGCGCCGATGCCGATCGCGCGGCGGCAGACGTGATGTTGCCCGCGTTGCTGCGAAGCCGTAGCGAAGTCGTTCTGGCCGAGCCGACCCACCGGCCGCGGATCCTCGTGACCGCGGATTTCGACGAGGCCGGTCTCGCACGCCTTCGCGAACTCGGTGACGTCGAATACCGGAGCTACCGCGACGCCATGCGCTTGCTCACCGGCGAGGCCCTGGTGGAAGCCCTCGCAGGTTTCGACGTCTTCATCACCGAAATCGACGTCGTGGAGGCCGCTGCCTTCGCGAAACTGCCGGCGCTGCGGGTGGTGGCGAGTTGTCGCGGTGATTCGGTGAACATCGATCAGGAGGCCGCGAGCGTCTACGGCGTCCCGCTGCTCGAGGCCCCGGGGCGCAATGCCGAAGCGGTGGCCGACCTCAGCGTGGCCTTCGTGCTCGCGGGCCTGCGGAAACTCTTCCCGGCGAACGCCTTCCTGCACGAGGAACACGAAGCGGGGGACCTCGGCCGCATGGGCCGGGCCTACAGCGCGTACCGCGGACGCGAACTCGGGGGCGCCTGCGTGGGGCTGCTGGGCCTCGGTGCGGTGGGCTCGCGGGTGGCGAAGCGGCTTCACGCTTTTGGCGCGCGGGTGCTCGCCTTCGACCCGGCGATCGACGCCGAGGCGGCGGCTCTGTACGAGGCGGAATGGGTCTCGATGGAGAGACTGCTCGCGGAAAGCGACGTGCTCTCGCTTCACGCGCCGGTGAACGATGCGACCCGTGGGCTCCTCGGCCGAGACGAACTCGCGCGCATGCAGCCGGGAGCCTTCCTGGTCAATACCGCGCGGGCGGCGCTGGTCGACGAAGATGCGCTGGTCGAGGCGCTCGAAAGCGGAGCTCTTTCCGGAGCTGCACTCGACGTCTTCGCGGAGGAGCCGCCCGGGTCGGACCACCCGCTGTTGCGACTTCCGAACGTGATCACCACGCCGCACCTCGGTGGGAATACCTATGAGGTTGCGGGCCACCAGGCGCGGATCGTAGGTGCAGACCTCGCACGCCTGCTGCGGGGCGAACGCCCGCTGGCGATTGCGAACCCCGAGGTGCTCGAAGGTTTCGACTGGAGCGCCGAGCGCCCGGCGCCCGACCCGTTGCGCGTCGCCGCGCTCGCCGACCGGCCGCCGCCCTCGGTCTCCGATCTCCAGCAGGGGGGCAAAAGACGTGCGAAGTCGAGAACGGCTGAGGCCGAGGTCAACGCGCCTGCAGAATTGATCCGGAAGCTCGAGCAGGTGCTCGAGGCCTTCGTTGCGGGTTGCGTGGGAGACGAGGCCCTGGCCGCCTTCGCGGCGGACCACGACCTCTTGGTTGCGTTTCGGTTATCGGATGTCGGCCTCGGCGTCTGGCTGAGGCTGCGGACGAAGGTGCGTGGCGGGGTGGGCGAGCCCGAAGAGGAACCCGATGTTGAACTGCGACTCACCGCCGACGTCTTCGACGGCATGTTCACCGGGCGCGTAAACGGGATGCAGGCTTCGATGGAGGGTAAGCTCTCTTTCACCGGGGACGCCGCCAAGGCGATGACGATGCAGGAAGTGCAGCGCGATTTCTCGAGGATCTGGAAGCAAGTGCGGAACCAAGCGGGCGATCTGGGGGACTTGTCGGCGCTGGCCGTGCCGACCGGCGAGGCGGCGACCCCCGTCGCCGCGGACGACCTGCGGCCCGAGATCGTCCGGGTGGTCAGCGAGCTCTATACCCAGCAGGTGATCACCGCGACCGGCGGCAACGTGAGCGCGCGAATTCCCGGCGAAGACGAAATCTGGATCACCCCGAGCCAACTCTTCAAGGGGGATCTCAGCCCTTCGATGCTGGTTCGCCTCGATCTTGCCGGAAAGCCCCTCGACCCGGGGCAGGGCACACCCTCGAGCGAGCGGCTGATGCACTGTGCGGTGTACGCCGCGCGAAGCGAGGCGGCGGCGGTGGTGCACGCCCACGCGCCCTTTGCAACGATCCTCGCCAACACCGGGCTGCCCTTCTTGCCGATATCGACCGAGGCCGCCTTCTTCGACGAATTGCCCCGTGTGCCCTTCATCATGCCCGGCACCCAGACTCTTGCCGATGCCATCTTTGAGGCCATGAGCGACTCGTGGGCTTGCCTGATGGTGAACCACGGGCTGCTGGTGGCAGGTCGCAGCCTGCGCCGCGCGGCGGACATGGTCGAGATCATCGAGCGCACGTCCGAAGTGATTCTCGGTTGCTACAGCGTCGGGAAGGAGCCGCCGGTGCTCCCCGACGATGCCGTGGCGACACTGCGCAAGATGGGCGACCTGATCGCCTAACGCGTGTCCGCCGCACCGGCCGCAGTGAAGCGGATCGGCAGCGCGGCGGGGCCGCGGATCACCGGGTTTCTGCGGAAGGGGACCTCGTCGAAGCCGCAGGCAAGCTCGAGGTTCGGGAGGGTTTCGAGCACGTGCCCCAGCCCGATCTGGAGTTCGAGGCGTGCGAGTTGTGCGCCGATGCAGAAATGTCGCCCGATGCCGAAGGCGCTGAGGTCCGCGGGCCGGCGCAGGATGTCGAAGCGGTCGGCATCGGCGATGAGTGCGGGGTCGCGCTGGGCGCTGGCGATGGAGGGATAGAGCGCCTGGCCCTTCCGGATCTCGGTGTCGCCGAGCCGCGCGTCGCGTTTCGCATAGCGCCGCAGGAAGCGACCGGGCATTTCAAAGCGCACCACCTCGTAAGCGGCGTTCTCCCGGCAGCTCGGATCCTCTCGGTAGCGTTCGAGTTGGTCGGGATGGCGCAAGAGTTCGAGCAGGCCAAAGCTCAGCGAATTGGCTGTGGTCTCGGCCCCCGCCACCAGCAGCGCTGAGATCAGCGAGAGGATTTCGTCGGAGTGGAAGTGGTCGCCGTCGGCCTCGGCTTCGACCAGGTAGGTCATCAGGTCGTCGCTGGGCGAGCGGCGCTTCTCCTCCATCCACTCGCCGATCTCCTCGAGGTAGCCGGCCATCAAGTCGAAGGCGCGAAGCTTCGTGGCCTCGTCGGTCATCGGGTTGAAGGCCACCACGACGTTGTCGGCGAGATCCTTGAAGTGCCGCTCGCGTTCGCTGTCGGCGGGGATCCCGAGCAGACGGCTGATGACGCCCACCGGGTAGACGGCGGCCACGTCGCGGACGAAGTCGCAGTGCCCGCGACTGCGGAGCGGCGCGAGAATCTCCTCGATGAGGGATTCCATCAGGGGCTCGACACTGCGCACTGCGCGGCGTGAAAGCGCCGCGAACGCAAGCTTGCGAGTACGGGCGTGCCGGGCGCCCTCCATCGAGAGGATGCTCGAGTCGCGCATCCGCATGACGGGGTGATCGTCGGCGAGCTGCGGTGGCGCCTCGTAGTGCTCCCAGTGGTCTTCGTTCGGAGAATAGGTGTCCTCGTCACTGAGGACGGCCATCACGTCGCGATGCCGGGTGAGAAACCAGCCGCGACCCTGCGGCCACCAGTAGACCGGCGCGTGCTCGCGCAATCGCGCGAGGATCGGGTACGGGTCGCGGTCGAACTCGACCGACATCGGATCGAGAACGAACCCGGGATCGACGGGGAGCGGCGAGGCGGTCATCGGGTCTCCAGAACGGAACCTCGCGCGCGGAGCGGGCAGAGGGAGAAGGGCGCGGGGAAAGCCTAGCAGCCTGCGACTGCGATTCCCGAAAGTTCCTCGCCGCGCTTGCAGCGTCCCGCGCGCGATGCATACTCGGAGCGTTCTATTTAC
>CAJXIC010000185.1 GCA_913054385.1 uncultured Pseudomonadota bacterium | reverse complement strand
GATCGCGATCTCGATGCGCCACTTCGACTTGGCTACACCGGCGGCACCACGGGGATGCCGAAGGGCGTCGTCTGGCGCCACGAGGACGTGTTCTTCGCCCTCGGCGGCGGGATCGACACGCAGAGCGGCTGGAAGGCCAGTGCTCCCGAGGAGATGATCGAACGCCGCGACACCCCCGGCGCGCAGGTGACGTTCTCGATCGCGCCGCTGATGCACGGCGCCACCCAGTGGTCGGTGATGAGCCGCAGTTTCGTCGGGCACAAGAACGTGCTGATCGAGCAGTTCGACCCCGCCAAGATCTGGAAACTCGTGGAAGAGGAAGCGGTGCAGTCCCTGATGATCACCGGCGATGCCATGGGGAGACCGCTGGTCGAGGCCCTCGACGGCGAGGCGGCGAAGTTCAACACCGAGACCCTCTTCCTGGTGGTGAGCACCGCCGCGGTCTTCTCCCCCACGGTGAAAGACGACTTCTTTCGCCATTTCCCGAACCTGCTGATCGTCGACGGCGTGGGCGCCTCCGAGGCGGGCAACAACGGCATCCTGCTGTGCACCCGGGGCCAGACCACGATGGTCGGCGGCGGTCCGACCTTCAAGCCCGGCGAAGGCACGGTCGTGCTCGACGAAGACCTGGAGCCGATGTCCCCGGGCACCGGAAAGACCGGAAAACTCGCACGCACCGGGCACATTCCCATCGAGTACTACAAGGATCCGGTGAAGAGCGCCGAGGTCTTCTTCACCGCGCCCAACGGCAAGCGCTATTCGATGCCCGGCGACTTCGCGCAGGTCGAAGCCGACGGTTCGATCACGCTGCTGGGCCGCGGTTCGGTCTCGATCAACTCGGGGGGCGAGAAGATCTACCCCGAAGAAGTCGAACAAGCCCTCAAATCCCACCCCGACGTCTTCGACGCGGTGGTGATCGGCGTCGCCGACGAGCGCTGGGGCAGCCGCGTGGCCGCGGTGGTCCAGGCAAGACCCGGCGCGAGCCCCGAACTCGCTTCGCTAAAGGAACACTGCCGCAAGCACATCGCGGGTTACAAGCTTCCGCGGCAACTGACCCTGGTGGAAACGATCGTGCGCTCGCCCGCCGGCAAGCCCGACTATCGCTGGGCGAAGGAGATCGCCAGCGCCGACGCCGCGGACGGAACGTCGTCCGATGGCTGATTCCGGGCGCCATCTCGAAGTCGAACGCGAAGACGGCATCCTGACGCTGGTGATGAACCGGCCCGAGGCGCGCAACGCCCTCAGTCCGCAGATGCTCGTCCAGCTGGCCGAAGCCTGGTACGAGTTCCGCGACACGAAGGACCTGCGCGTGGCGATCCTCACGGGCAGCGGCGAGCGCGATTTCTGCGCCGGCGGCGACCTGGCTCTCACCATGCCGCTCATCACCGGGGCGCGACAGCCCGAAGACGAATGGGACGAACGCCTGCTCTCGAATCTCACGCTGTTCACCGACGCAATCCTGCGCGGCTTCGTGATCTACAAGCCGATCATCGCGGCGGTGAACGGCATCGCGCTCGGCGGCGGCACCGAGATGACCAACGCCTGCGATCTACGCATCGCGAGCGCGCACGCCACCTTCGGGACCCCCGAGGCAAGGGTCGGCCTGCTGCCCGGCGGCGGCTCGATCTCACGCCTGCCGCGCCAGATCCCCTACGCCCGGGCGATGGAGATGTTGCTCCTCGGCGGGACCTACACGGCCGCCGAGGCCCTCGAAATGGGCCTGCTGAACCGCGTCGTTCCCCACGCAGAGTTAATCCCGAAGGCACGCGAATGGGCGCACCGCCTGGCCGAGAACGGTCCTCTGGCCATCGCAAAAATCAAGGAAGGCGTGCTGCGATCCAGCGGGCGCCCACTCGAAGAAGCGCTGCGGATCGAAGACGAAGTCTCCGCCGCGGTGATGGCCTCCAAAGACGCGCGCGAGGGCCCGCGGGCCTTCAAGGAGAAGCGGAAGCCGGTCTTTCGGGGCGAGTGAACGCGGCTTTCGCCGCAACTCCGCCCGAAGGATCGAGTTCGAAGGCGCGCCGCCGGTGCTCGGCCGCCGCTTCGCTTTCGCCCTTGCGCGCGAGGATGGAAGCCAGCAGCGCGTGGCCGCGGTAGTCGCCGTCGGCCATCCGCAGCATGTAGCGCACGTGGGCCTCGGCCTCGTCGGGGCGGCCCTGTACGCTGCGCAGTGTCGCCAGCGCATACTGCAGGTCGGGGTGGTCGGGGTACAAGGTCTCCGCGCGCACCAGGTAGCGCTGGGCTTCTGCCGGATGCCCCTCGCGGAGCATGATCCCTCCGAGGTTCGTCAGGCCCGTGGCGTGCATTTGCGCCGCATCCAGCAGCGGGAGGTTCACGACTACGCTGGTCACGAGCCCGGCGGAGACGGCGACACCGAGGGCACCGAGCCGGCCCTCCTTCCAGGCGCGGGGCACCGCCACCAACGCATAGCCCGCAAAGGGCACCAGCAGCGGAACCAAGGGGAAGCGCATGCGCCCGAAGACCATGAAGATCGCAACGGCACCGGTGTAGGCCGCCACCATGAGGTAGAAGAGAGCGGTGTCGCGTCTCCTCTCCCAGGCCAGTGCCATGCCCACGATCGCCAGTGCCGCCAGCGCTCCGAAATCGAATAGCGGCAGGAGCGCACGCAACAAGGGCGACCACTCGGCGCTGACGTACACGTCCTCGGTGTCGGGAATCTCGAGGGTGTTCCAGGTGAGCAAGACCTTTCGCAGCATCAGGCGAGCCCAGCCGCCCGGATCGCCGCGAACGAAGTCCAGACCGCGGCCGAGCCAATAGTCCGAGACCTCGCCCCGGGTGAGATCGCGCCCCAGCGCCGCTTCGGCGAGCCGGCTGGCGTCCGGAGATTCGAAAGCGGGAACGTGCCTCCCGGGGACCAGCGGCGCGTAGAGCCCTGTGGCTTCGGGGTTGTTCCCGATGTAGAAGTTCGGGCCGAGTTGTGAAGTCGTGACCGCAAGGCTGCCACCGACAACGACGTTGCGCAGCGCCACCGGCCCGAGCACCAACGCGAGCCCCAGGGCGAAAACGGCCGCCAGGCCGAGGGCGCGCCGACGCCCCCCCTCGCCCGCGAAGCGCCACAGGATCCAGCAGGGAATGATCGGCGCGAAGATCAGCGCATTCTCACGGGTCAGGCAGAGCAGCCCAAGCGCCACGCCCGCCAGCGCCGCGGCCCGACGCGCTGGCCGTAGCTGCAGCCGGACGAGAGCGAAGAGCGTCGCCGATACCAGGAAGAGACCGAGCCCGGTCTTCCCGATCTGGCCGTCGTAGAAAATCGCGACGGGATAGATCGCCAGCAACACCCCGGCCGCCAGCGCGGCACCGAAACCGAAGAGCAGCCGGGTCGTCGCGAAGGCGAGCACGCAGGAGAGCGCACCGAGGCCCATCATCAGCCGGTGGGTCCACTCGAGATCGTGGCCGAAGACCGCGTAGATCAGCCCCAACAGGTAGGGATAGGCGGGAGCCTGGTAGAAGGCCTCTCGCCCGAGCCAGTCACCCGCCGCCAACCGCTGCCCCCAGGCGTCGTAGACCTTCGCATCGGCGATCAAGTACTCGAAGGTCGGGAGGTCAGCGATCGAACCCAGGTGTACGAGTCGCAGCGCGAGCGCGAGCGCGAAAATGCCCAGCGCGACGGTGGTCTCTCGGCGGGTCCAGCTTTCGCCGCGTCCCGGGTCACACGCGGTCGGCGAGGTCATGAAACGGGTCGGCCTCCCACTGGGTTCTCCCCCGGGCAATCCCGGCCTGCGCCGCGGCTCAATCCGTCCGCAGGCTCACCTTGTAGTTGCCGCGGCTCTCGTCCATCTCGAGGCTGACGAGGTCGCGCTTCTCGGCCTCGCGCAGCAATTCTGCAAAGTTCCGAAAGCCGGCGTAGACCTCGTTGAATTCGGGATGCACGCGACGAATCGTCTGCTTCACCATCGATCCCCAGACCGAGTCGTAGTCGCGATCGAGCGATCGCACGATCGCCATCAACTGGTCGATGGCCCGCTCCCCCGGGTTGTCCTCGCCCTCGGCCTTGCGCCTTCGCTGGGGCTTCTGCTCGCGCAGCAGATCGTCGTAGAAGAGGAACTCGTCGCAGTTCGAAACCAGCAGGCGCGAGGTCGAATTCTGCACGCCGCAGCCGAAGACGCGTTTGTCGTTCTCCTTCAGCTTCGAGACCAGGGGCGAAAAGTCGCTGTCCCCGGTGAGCAGCGCGAAGGTGTCGATATGCGCCTTCGAGTAACACAAGTCGATGGCGTCGACGACCATGTGGATGTCGGCGCTGTTCTTCCCGCTCATCTTCGAGCGCGGAATGTCGATCAACTCGATGCCGAGGGCGTGAAACTCGCGCACCGCCTTCGAGTGGCTGCGCCAGTCGCAGTAGGCGCGCTTCGAGACGATTCGGCCCTTCTCGAGCAGGCGCGTCAGAATCAACTCGATCTTCAGCGAACCGGCCTTCATGTCGCGCACGCCGAGTTCGAGATTTTCGTAGTCGACGAAGACGGCAATCAGCGGCTCAGTGGGCATTTTGGACCTCTCGCGGGCCCAAAGGCCCGTGGACGGGATATTCAGGCTAGGCAATTACCATGCCGCCATCGACGGGGATCACCGCCCCGTTGATGTAGGCGCCGGCACGCGAAGCCAGGAAGACCGCGACCCCGGCCATGTCGTCGGGTCGGCCAATGCGCCCCAGCGGATTCGCGGCCGCGATCTGCTCGCCGAAGGCCTCGAGGGTGGCGGCCATCATCTTGCTTTCGAAGGGACCGGGCGCCACCGCGTTGACGGTGATCTTCGGGGCCAGCCGCAGCGCCAGCACCCGGGTGAGTTGATGCACCGCCGCCTTGCTCGCCGAGTAGGCGAAGGTCTCGAGGGTCGGCACCTGGATGCCGTCGATCGAGCCGATGTTGATCACCCGCGCCGGGTCCCCCTCGCGGGAGGCCGCTTCGAGTTGCGGGCGCAGCGCTCGGGTCAGGTGGAAGGCCGCCTTCACGTTGAGTGCCAACACCTTGTCCCAGGCGGCGTCGGGAAACTCGTCGAAGGGGGCGGCCCAATTGGCGCCGGCGTTGTTTACCAGGATCGAGAGCGCCGGCTCGCGCTCGGCAACCTCGGCCGCAAGCGCGTTGCAGCCGGCTTCGCTGCCGAGATC
>CAJXIC010000184.1 GCA_913054385.1 uncultured Pseudomonadota bacterium | reverse complement strand
GATGCCGATCGACGCCATCGCGAAGGGAAGCGTCGCCGACAAGGCGCTGCTCGCGGGGACCAACCTCGACGAGATGAAGCTCTTCGCCCTCAACGATCCTGAAGTCGCAAGCATCGACGAGGCGCGCTTTCTAAAGCGAATCGATCGCATCCTCGCGAGCCCCAAAACAAGGGGGCACGACGAATCGAGACCGCTCCTCGACGCCTATCGCAATGCCATGCCCGGGGCCTCGCTCTCCGATCTCTGGTGGGCGATGGAGAGCGACCGCCGCATGCGGGTGCCGACGCTCCGCACCCTCGAAGCCGCCTCGCTCCACTCGAGCCATAACTACAGCTATCTCTTCACCTGGCCGTCGGTCGCCTTCGGCGGTCTCGCCGGGTCGTGCCACACCCTTGAGATTCCCTTCGTCTTCGGCACCCACCACCAGGACTGGGCGCCGCCGCTGATCGGTGAGGGTAAAGACGTCGAGACCCTGGTCGAGCGGATCCAGCGGAGCTGGATCGCCTTTACCTGCGAGGGCTCGCCCGAAACCGACGACGCTCGCGGCTGGATCGGCTACGAAACCGGAAAGCGGGCCACCGGGATCCTCGGGAAGGACTTCGGCGTCGAGGAGGCTCCTCTCGAGGCACGCCGGCGAGCCTGGGATGCGATCCCCGAGATCCGCGACCGCTTCACCCTCGCCCGCATCAAGGCAGCGAACCCGGTGCCCGACGCGCGCCCCGAGGCAAACGCATGAGCGAGAAGCGAGAGTTCCCGGTCGCCTTCGTAACCGGCGCCAGCAGGGGCATCGGGCGCGCCTCGGCCCTCGCGCTCGCCGAAGCCGGCTTCGACGTGGTGGTGACCGCGCGCACGCTGGTCGAAGGCGAGACCGCCGACGGCCGCCCGCTGCCCGGAAGCATCGCCAGCACCGCCTCTGAAGTGCGGAAGCGTGGGCGCGAGGCACTGCCCCTGCCTCTCGATCTGCTCGACTCCGACTCGATGATCGCGGCGGTCGACACGACCCGCCGCGAATGGGGTGGCATCGATCTACTGTTGAACAATGGCATCTACACTGGTGAGGGAAACATGCTGCGCGTGCTCGAACTGCCGCCGGGCGAGATCGAGACGATATTCCGTGCCAATGTCTTCGCGCCGACCGCGCTGGTCCAGGCGATCCTCCCCGAGATGCAGGAGCGTGGTAGCGGCTGCATCATCAACATGGTGTCGGCGGCAGGCCAGAGCGATCCGCCCGCCCCCGCCCGCGAAGGGGGTTGGGGCTACGCCTACGGGGCTTCGAAGGGGGCCATCGAGCGCATGGCCGGCGTGCTGGCAGTGGAACACCCCGGTCCGGGACTCTCGTTCTTCAACGTCGAGCCGGGCTTCGTGATGACCGAGGCGATGCACCTGAACGATCCCGACGGCGAGTTGCAGAAGCGCGCCCAGGGCGCGCCGCCCTCGGTCCCCGCCGCGGTCGTCGCGTGGCTCGCCACCGACCCCGGCGCACGCAAGTGGAACGGGCAAACCATCTCGGCCCAGCCCTTCGCCCTCGAGCACCGCCTCCACCCCGACTGGCGCTAACTGCAGCGCTAGGCGGGCACCATCCCCCCGCTAGCGCTTCCAGGTGGGCCAGGCCTCGGGCAGCGTGCCGCGGCCGGTGTGGTTCTCGGGCCAGTCGGCGGGGGCCTGGGCGAGGGGTGAGGTCGGCGCCTCGACCCCGTAGAAGAGTTCGTGACGACGACGAACGAAGAGCCACTGCCCATCGCGGCGTGCGTAGTCGTCGGCGTAGACGATGGCCTGCTCGATCCAGCGCTCGCCCACTTCGATGGCGGCGCGGCAGTAGACACTGCCGGTGGCGTGCTCGCCGTCTTGCAGATCGATCACGTGGTTCCCCACGAAAAGAATCGACACCCCGAGTTCGGAAAGCTGCGCGTCGAAACTCTGCTTCAGCGCTTCGCGCCCGGAGATCTCGCGTCCAACGCGCACGTCTTTGACAAAGAGTGCGACGAGTGCATCGAGGTCGCGCGAATCCATCGCCAGCGCGTAGCGTGAGGCCAGTTGCCGGATTTCCTCGTAGGCGATTAGTCGCTCAAGAGCTTCCACGCGGTTCCTCTGGCGCCCTGGGGCCGCCACGACGACTGGGGTGGTTCAAGGCCCTAAGGTAGCATCGCGCCCCAGAGTTCGAGTCGCGCCCGCCCGGAGAGCCCGCACCCGTGAGCCGAGAACCGCACCCCTCCGCGACTGTGATCGTCTTGCGCGACACTGCAGACGGCACCGAGGTGTTGCTACTACAGCGCACTTCGCGCAAACCCGAGCGACCCGGGCCGTGGGTTTTTCCCGGGGGCAAAGTCGACGAAGGCGACCGCCGCGCGGAAGACAGCGACGCGATCGCACCGGCGCGCCGCGCGGCGCTGCGCGAACTCGTCGAGGAAGCCAGCCTCCCCCTCGCTCCCGATTCGCTGCAGGTTTTCTCGCGCTGGATCACCCCCGCCATCTCGCCAAAACGCTTCGACACCTGGTTCTTTCTGGCCGATGTCGAGGGCGACCCCGAGATCCGGGTGGACGGCTCGGAGATCGCGCGCCACCGCTGGATCCGCCCCGCCGAAGCGCTCGCCGAACGCGCCCGTGGCGAACTCAACCTCGCGCCGCCGACCTTTGTGACCGTGACCTGCATCGAAGCCTTTGCGACCGCCGCCGCCGCCCGCACCGCCACCGAACGCGCGCCGGTCATCCACTTCCGACCGCAAATCTGCGGCACCGACAAGGGCCCCTGCATGCTCTACCCCGGCGACGCCGGCTTCGAAGCACGAGACCCCGCGGCCTCGGGCCCCCACCACCGCCTCTCAACCTTTGCTGACGGCTGGCACTACGAGCGCGACGACGAGGCCATCGCATCGCTGTGATAGGATGCGGCGAGACGGAGGACGAAGCCCTGCGAACCCACCGCCCCGCACGAGGCTTGACGGCGATCCTCCTCCTCGGGCTTCTGGCCCTCGGCTGTCGCTGGTACGCCTGGGAGCCGAGGGAGAAGGAGCCGCCGCTTCCGCCCGAGATCCCCGCCACCGATCTCGCCCCCGGCCAGACGCTTACGCGAGAGCTGAATTGTCCGGCCGGCCACTGCATGGCGCGCTTCCGCATCGAGGTGACCCGCAACGGTCGCCTCGAGGTTCGCGTGCAACCCCTTTCCGTGAGCCCGGATCTGCTACTCGGCGTAATCCTCGAGGACCCGATTGGCCGCGTGCTCGACCAGCAGGATCTTGCGGGACGCGAGCCCCCGCTGCGGGTCACCAGCAGCGTCGAACTCGGCCCCCACATCGCACTGGTCCGCGCCCTCGGCGGCGCCGTCTCCTACCGCGTGAGCGCAAGCTTCCGGCCCGGACCCGCAGCGACCGCCACCAAAAGCGCGGCCCCTGCCCCCCCGAAGGCCACCCGGGTCGCAGAGGCCGGCTCGGGCTCGCGCACCGGATCGGTCTACGACCCCAAGATCGATTTCCAGCGCTTTCGCCATTACGCCTTCGCCACGGAGCCGAAGGCGGTCCTCGACGCCGCTCTTGCCGAGGGCGAAAACCCCTTCACCCTGCAGACCGAGCAGCGCGCCGCCCGCACCGCCCTCGGAAAGCGGGGCTTCACCGAAGTCCCTGCCACCGAAGCAGATTTTCTCGTTTCGATCCAGACCGGGAAGCACTCCACCACCTGGTACTCAGTGCGCGGCACGACCCACCATGCCGCCTACGACCGCTATTTCGACACCTGGGGCGCGGGCGGGACGAGCGTCGCCCACTCCTATTCCGACAACACCGTGGCCCTGGACTTCATCGATCCGAAGAGCGGCGAGTTGATTTGGCACGGCTGGACGACCGAAGCCTCCTCGCCGACCGCCGACCGCGGCGCCGAACTCCGCAGCGCGATCGGCAAGGTGGTCGATAAGTTCCCGCCGGAATAGGGAAATCCGCCCGCGACAGCGGCTCCCAAAGAAGCCGCCGCAGGGCCCGGAACCCGGGCGGGGATTTCGTTAGACTGCGCCGCGCCGAGAGACCCGTGCGCCCCGTTTTCGAGGATCCATGGCTACCCACCGCATTCGCAAGGGGCTCGACCTCCCGATCCTGGGAGATCCCGAGCAATCCCTCCACCCCGCCCCCGAGATCACTCGCGTGGCGTTGGTGGGCGATGACTATCCGGGGTTGCGAGCGCGCATCCACGTCGAAGAGGGAGACGAAGTCCGACGCGGGCAACTGCTCTTCGAAGACAAGACGATCCCCGGCGTGCGACACACTTCCCCGGGCGCGGGTCGCGTGGTGGCGATCCACCGCGGACGCCGGCGCGCGTTGCAAGCGATCGTGATCCAGTTGTCGCCGGCCGAGCGCGGCGACGACCCCGACGCCGTCGACCACCAGCCCTTCGAGACCTTCCGCAGTGGCGACCCCGAAACCCTCGATGCGGCGTCGATCCTCGCGCTGCTGGTCGAGTCGGGGCTCTTCACCGCCTTCCGTGCGCGGCCCTTCGCAAAGGTACCGAGCCCCGGCGCCACGCCGGCCGCGATCTTCGTGAACGCGATGGACACCCACCCCGGGGCCCCGAGCCTCAAGGTCGTCCTGGCCGACCGCATCGCCGATCTGCAGACGGGTCTGCGCCTACTTGCGAAACTCGCCGGCGACGCCCCTACCTATCTATGTATCAAAGAGGGTTCGACGTTCGCCGCAGCGCTCGACGCGCCGGTCGAAGTCGAGGAATTCTCGGGCCCCCACCCCGCTGGGACCCCGGGCCTGCACATCCACACCCTCGCACCGGCCAGCCGCAAGCGCTCGGTGTGGTATCTCGGCGCCCAGGACGTCGCCGCGGTGGGCGCCCTCTTCCGCACGGGGCAACTGCCGGTGGGCCGGAGCATCGCTCTCTCGGGTCCCTCGATGAAGCAGCCGCGCCTGGTGCGTACGCGCCTCGGCGCCTCGATCGAAGAACACACCTTCGGAGAGATCAAGGACGGCGACATCCGCTTGATCTCGGGTTCCGTCGTCTCGGGCAAGAAGGCCAACGGCCCCGTCTTCGGTTTTCTCGGTCGCTACCACCAACAGGTGAGCGCCCTGCGCGAGGGCGGCGAGCGCAAGTTCATGGGCTGGATCTCCCCCGGCGTCGACAAGTTCTCGGTAATCCCCACCTTCA
>CAJXIC010000183.1 GCA_913054385.1 uncultured Pseudomonadota bacterium | reverse complement strand
TCCAGGTCGAGATGATCATCGACGACGCCTTCTCCGGTCGCCTCGAAGTCGCCGCCGACGGTGACCGCTACACGCCCTGAGGCGGAGCGGTCCGGGCTTAGGCGGCCGCCTGCTCCTCGCCCCCCATGAGTTCCGGTTCCCGGGTTCGTTCCCGGTGGACACCGATGGTGACGGCGTGGCCGATGACGACGACGCCTTCCCCCTGGATCCCACCGAATGGTTGGACACCGACGGCGATGAAATCGGAAACAACGCCGACCCCGATGACGACAACGATGGCTACTCTGACGAGGTCGAAATCGTCCTCGGTACCGACCCGCTAGACGCTTCGAGCACGCCGCCGGAGGACGAAGTCCCGGTCTTCGGCGCCTTCGGCCAATGGACCTTGATCGGGTTGATGACGCTCGGCGGTGCGCTCCCCCTCCGTCGGAAGTGGCGCAAGACCGCCTAGCGGAAGCACCCGGTGCCGCCGGTCGACGCGAGGCCCCCTCCCCCTGGCCGCACGCGCCGCTAGATTTCGACGCCGCTCGACGGGTCGATGAAGACCCGGAGCGCGGGCTCCTCGGGCGCACGCAGGAACCAGGGCATGGCTGGCGGCGCGGGGCGGTCGTCAAAGGCACGTTCGCCGCGGTAGCGCCGACGCTGCTCGATGTAGTAGGTCTCGTCGGCGTCGAGACCGATGGCCTCGTCGATCACCTCGAGAGCGCCGTGTTGATCGCCCTGCACGAAGAGCGCCTCGGCCAGGGTGTCGAGAATGTCGGGGTTCTGGCGCTCGGTCTCGGCGACCGCGCGTTCGGCCAGCGCCACCGCCACCTGGGCCTGATCGGGGGAGAGTTGGCTCTCGGTCAGCATGCGCCAGGCGAGATCGTTGCTGC
Source organism: uncultured Pseudomonadota bacterium (assembly GCA_913054385.1). Classification (GTDB taxonomy): domain Bacteria; phylum Myxococcota_A; class UBA9160; order UBA9160; family UBA4427; genus JAYGCV01. Next base: position 4,265 of record CAJXIC010000183.1, on the reverse strand, counting down.
GCCCCGGCCCGGTGTCCTCACTGGCGAGCACCGCCCGGCCGTGGCGCGAGAGGGCCGCGGGGTCACGCAACATCAGCGGCAGCGGGACCACGAGGCTGGTGGCGACGATCGCCAGCGTCGCGGCGACGGCAAAGCGCAGCCGCGGCGACGGCGACTCGCCGGCGAACGCGGCGGGGGCCAGCACGAGGGTCATCGCATAGCCCACGACGAAGCCACCGATGTGGGCGGCGCCGGCGATGAAGGGGATCAACAGGTCGATCCCCGCCTGTAGCACCAGCACCGAGAAAAAGAGCGGCCGCGAGAGCCGCCAGGAGGCGGGCAGGCGCTCGCCAAAGCGCAGCTCGAGGGCTAGCTCTGCGCCGACCAAACCCGCCGCCATGCCGGAAGCCCCGATCACCTCGTCGTACCCGGCGAAGGCACTGGCCGCCATCGAGCCGAGCCCCGCAGCCGCCATCACCAAGAGCGTCCGCAGAGAGCCGAGCGGGCGCCCCACCAAGAAGGCAAAGCCCACGATCAGGAGCAGATTCGAGGCGATGTGGAAGGGAAAGAGCACCGGGCTGTGCAGCAGGTTGCCGGTGATGGCGCGCCACCACTCGCCGTGGGCCACGAGTTCGGGCACGAACGAGGCCACGTCGGTGACGAAGGGGTCGAGCCACTGCAGCGCCATCACCGCGAGACATACCACCACCACCCCCGCAGTAGCGATCCGGCGCGCCGGGTGGGTGGCGCGCTCTTCGACAGCGGCGATGCGCTGCCACTGCGCGGGCCCGTCCGGCTGGGCCAGAATTGCGCGGTAGAGCGCCGTGAAGAGGTGTTCGGGACCCTGGGGATCCTCGAAGTGCTTGCGACGCAGCAGCCAGGTGTCGCGCCGCATCCCCACCCAGATGGCCTTCGGAGCCACTGCGATGTGGGTGATGTCGGCGTAGGGCTGCAGCGGCCCGGCGTGCTCGGTTCGCCGCGCATGCTTCACCCAGCGGAAGCCGGCGGCTTCGAGACGCAGGCTGCGGCGCCTGCGCAGGGGGATTTCGCGGCGTTCCGGATCGGTGCCTCGTACCCCGTCGTCCCAACGCTCACCCGCGAGTCTCCATGCGCGCGAAGGTAGCGCGCAGCCGCGGAACGCCTTCAGAGCCCCCGACACGCAAACGGTCCGCGCGGACGCGGGCAGCGGCGATGGCGGTCCCGCTAGTTCTCTTCTTCGGCGGCGAAGGAGGGGAAGACCCGGGTGTAGAAGAGAAACACCAGGCCGAAGGCGCCGAAGAAGCCGAGGGCGATCAGGATCGGGATCGGCCCGAGGTAGAGGGTGTTCACCTGCTTGATCACCGAAGGCCAGATCAGCAGGTTGCGCTCGAGCCAGAAGCCGAGCAACACCACCACGGCCACCGGACCCAGGATCCAGGGGGTCTTCTTCGGCTTCTCCCCCAGCAGCACCCAGAAGGGGATGAGCCAGCAGCAGGCCCAGACCACCATCGAGAGCCAGGCGTAGTTCTGGTCGAAGCGCTCCCAGCTGAAGTTCCAGTCGCTCCAGGAGAGCGCCCACTCGATGGGCGTGAAGCCCTTGTCGTTGAGGAACTGTGGGCCGAGGCGATCGAGGAAGAATTGCGTCTCTTCCGGGAGGTTGCCGTACCAGATCACCAGGTACTGCGAGAAGAAGAGGTACATCCAGAAGATCGAGAAGGCGAACATCATCTTGCCGATGTCGTGGAGACGCTCTTCGGTAATGCCCGAACCGATGGCTTCCGAGTTGCGGTGCAGCACCGACATCAGCGAGATCGCGGCCACCGCCGAGAGGATGCCCCCCCAACTCACGAAAGCGCCAAAGAGGTTCGAATACCAGGTCTGCTCCATCGACATGACCTGGTCGAAGATGAAGACCGAGAAACCCATCGCAAAGAGGATCACAATCACCGGCGAGAGCTTCGCCAACTTGGCGTGGGCGGCCTCGATCTCCTCGCGGTCCCCGCGCCAATTGGTGGTCCAACCATCGGCCATGCGCTTGGCGAAGCCGGTCATCGAATCTGCCGCCCCGCCGCCGAGCAGCGGCCGTGAAGTGGTCTTCAAGAAAACCATCGCAAGCAGGCCCAGCGCCGCGAGCACTCCGAGATCGGTGATATAGAAGCGCGGCGCGTTGAGCCAGGCCTCCTTGCCGTGCACCGCGCCCTCGCGCAGCCACTCGAAGAGATAATCGCCGCCGAAATAACCGACGCAGCCAAGCAGGAACGAGATCGGCACCCAGGCGGCGAGGCCCTCGGCGATATGGCGCAGGGGCCCAGGCCACTTCGCGCCGACAATCACGAAGGCGCAGAGCAGGATCAGGGCGCCGTTGGAGAGCGCCGCGAAGTAGATGAAGTTGGTGTGGAAGGCGAGCCAGGTCACCTGGGGGTCCGAAGAGAGCCCGTAGGCAAAGGCGGCTACGCCCACGGCGAGCAGCGCCGCAAGGATCGAGGTGAGCGGCTGGGGCAGTCGGCCGGGTCGGACCTTCTCGATGGCGCTCTGGGCCGAACTCACTGCGAACCTCCCTGTCCGTTCAGCTGCCGCAGGTAGTTGACGATGTGCCATCGGTCTTCGGGCAGGATCCGCTGGTAGGAGGGCATGCGGCCGCGATTGATCGAAATCGTGGTGTAGATGTGACCGTCGGTGAGGCCCTTCGCCACGCTCATCGGCCCGCCAATGGGCAGGACCAGCCCGAAGGGGCCCTTGCCGAAGGGCGGGCCCGCCACCGGGCCGTTGCCTCCGCCGTCCTGGCCGTGGCAGGTGGTGCAATAGCGGTTGTAGAGCTCGGCGCCGCGCTCGAGCGACGCGAAGGTGAAGGCTTGCGGGTTCTGCACGGCGTCCTGCTCGGTCATGCCCATCGCCGCGAGTTCCGGCACGTCCCCCCAACCCACCGGGACGGTTCCCTCGGGCGGCACGAACCCCTGCTTCTGGTCGCGGTAGGGCACGCGCTCGAAAGCCTGGAAGGTCGGCTGGCGCTTCATCTGCGGAAACCAGTTTCCGTCGTCGACCTGCTCCCAGCAGCCAATCCCCGCCACCAGGGCGAGGCCAAGGGCCACGGTGAGCCAGGAGCGCAGCTTCGGGTCACGCCTGGACAACGTGAACCTCCTTTGCGGTGTGCGCGCGCATCAGCGCGTCGATTTCGGCCACGTCGCTGTCCTTGCAATCGACGGCGACGCCAAACTCTTCGGCGGAAAAACGCTTGCTGTAGGCCTTGTCCAGCCGACCCGGTGCCAGCCGCCCCACGAGCATCAGCCCCAGGAAGGTGGCGAGGCCACCGAAGAGGATCGTCAACTCGAAGCCGACGATCACGTAGGCGGGGATCGAGGCATAGGCCTTGCCGCCAATCTTGAGCGGCCAATCCAGCGACATCCAGATCTGGATGGCAAAACCGGTAACGAGACCCAAAAGGCCGCCGATCAGCGTGAAGATCCGAACCTTGCTCGGCTTCGGATCTTCGGCGTCCTCGACCTCTGTGAACGGCGCAGGCGAATAGGTCGTGAGCTGGTCGTGGCCACGATCGCGCAGCTTCCGCACGGCCTTCGCCACATCGCTCGGCCGGTCAAAAATACTCACCACGGTCGGCATCAGTGCGCCCCCCCGTGTGCGTGATCCCGGGCATGGATCGCGAGTTCCTTCACCTCGGTGATCGCGATCACCGGGAACACCTTCAGGAAGAGCAGGAAGAGCAGGGAAAAGAAGCTGAAGCTACCCACCAAAATTGAGAGTTCGACCGGGCTCGGGATGTAGATACCCCACGCGGCCGGCACGAAGTCGCGAGACAGAGACGTGATGATGATCACGTAGCGCTCGAACCACATGCCGATGTTGATGATCACCGAGAGCACGAAGAGCAGGTGCACATTGGTGCGACAACTCTTGAACCACAGCACCTGGGGCGCCACCACGTTGCAGAAGATCATGATCCAGGTGGAGAGCCAATAGGGCCCGAAGGCGCGCAGGAAGAACGAGGTCTGCTCCCACTCGACGCCGCTGTACCAGGCGATGAAGTACTCCATGGTGTAGGCGTAGCCGACGATCCAAGAGGTGAACAGAATGAACCTCGACATGTTCTCGAAGTGATAGTCGGTGATGATGTGCTCGAGACCCCAGATCCGTCGCACCGGGATCATCAGGGTGAGCACCATCGCGAAGCCACCGAAGATCGCGCCCGCCACGAAGTAGGGGGCAAAGATGGTGGCGTGCCAGCCGGGCAAAACCGACATGGCGAAGTCCCACGAAACCACCGAGTGCACCGACAGCACCAGCGGCGTCGC
>CAJXIC010000182.1 GCA_913054385.1 uncultured Pseudomonadota bacterium | reverse complement strand
CATCCGCGGCGAGCGGGGACAGGACGAAGCAGGCCAGGAGGACCGATGTGCAGACGACGCGCAAGAAAGACTCCCTCGTAAAAACAGTGCCGCTTCCTGATCGGAAGACCGGTCCTAGCTGTCTATCGGCGAAGCGTGGCGTCGGGTGAAGCCCCCCCTTGGGGGCGACAGACCTCAGAGGCGCTCGACGAGCTGGAGTGCCTGGCGGCGCGCCAACGCCATGCCTGTGAACATCGGGTTCACCGAGGTGCACTGGGGAAAGATCCCGGTGTCGGCGATGTAGAGATTGTCGAGATCGTGGCAGCGCCCAAATTCGTCGACGACACCCTGCTTCGGGTCGCCGTGCATCCGCGTCGTGCAGAAGGCGTGGTTGCCGCCGGTCAGCATCGCGTTCGGCGGGAAGACCTCGCTGCGAAGCGGCTCGGCTTCTTCGAGCGAGAAAAGCTCGTCCGGCATCCCGCGCACGCCGGTCATGATCTTCTGCGCTCCCGCCGCGAAGAAAATCTCCGAGAGAACATAGAGGGCGCGCAGCATTGTCTTGACGTCGCGCGGATCGAGGTTCCAGCGCAACGCGGGATCGAGCGAGCGCCAGCGCGCTTTGACACTCCCCAGCGAGTGGTCTGCACTGATGATCCCGTCCCAGACCGCCAGCTTCGAGATCTCTGCAAAACGCTGCTGCAGTTCGGCCCCGGACCCGGGGGTGCGCACCGCGAGCACCGGCGCCGGCGCCCACAGTGTCTCGAGTTTGAAGCCCTCTTCGAGGAAGGCAAGCGAGTGGTAGCCCTGGGTCGCGCCGAACTGCGGATTGATCGACTCGGGAAAGATGCCCGCCACGGCGACGCCCGGATGAAATTGGAGATTTCGGCCCACCTGTCCCGACGCGTTCGCCAGGGAACCGCTGTGTTGGAGCAACACCGGTGTGGCCATGCAGCCCGCCGCCAACACGACGTAGCGTGCGTCGACGCGAACGCGGTGACTGCGCCTGCCGGTAAAGGGCTCGACCACCTGTCCTTCGACCCCCCCCACACGCGACCCGTTGGAGCGCACCTTCTGGACCTGCACTGAGGTGAAGACCTGTGCGCCCGATTCGATCGCCGCCGGGATGTAGGAAATGTCCATGCTCTGCTTTGCGTGGCTGCGACAGCCGGTAAAACACTCGCCGCTGCCGCGGCAGCCGCGCACGTTCCGGGGAATCGGCTCGCTCGAAATCCCGAGTCGTTCGCAGCCGTCCCGAAAAAGCAGGTTCCGCTGCCCCTGCACGGCCTCGGGCGTGGGTGCGATGCCGAGAAATTCTCCGACCGCGTCGAAGTGCGGCTCGAGATCCGCACGCGTGGTCTGGGCCAGGTCAAAGCGCGTGCTCCAACGATCGAAGACGAAGGCCGGCGGGCGCGGGCAGATGGCGGAGTTGACCACCGAACCACCGCCGAGGCAGATCGCCTGCATCGTCGAGATCACGCTGCCGGTGGTCGCGCGCAGCCCGGCTTCGCGCATGGTGCGCGCCATCGAACGACTGGCGTCGAGTTCGAAATCTTCGACGCGAAGCGGCGGGCCTTCCTCGAGCAGCACGACCCGGTGGCCGGCCTGCGCGATCTCGAAAGCCACTACCGAGCCGCTCGGCCCCGAGCCCACCACCACGACGTCGGTCTCTTCGTGGATATCTCGATCGTATTCGGCGTAGACGCGGACCGCGCCCGGCGCCGCTTCGGGGGCTGCCTCGACGCTCACGCTTCGGGCGCCCGGTAGTCGGGATGCAGCAGCCCGCGCAGATCGAGGGGCGTGCCGTCACTCGGCGGTGTCCGATCGGCTTCGCTGTACTCGATGCTCGACGGGGGGTAGCCGGCCCGCGGGTAAAGCCATTCGCTGGGGCCGATGGGGGTTTTGATTTCGAGAGGGGCCAGGTGTACGTGTCGCAGCACCGCGGGGTGCCCGAGATAACCCATCGTGAGCACCGCGCGCAGCGAAGTAAAGACCAGCCTGCGCAGGCCCAGGCCACTCTCGCCCCAGGCCCGCAACCAGGCCTCGCGCGCTGGCGGGCTCAGAGACGAAAAGCGGCGCAGCGATGGACCGGGTGCCGGGAAAAAAATGGTCGCCTGCTCGACGAGGAACAGCAGCGCGCGGATCAGGAACTTCTGCCGGGGCGGCAGCAACACCAACCAACGATCGACATAACGCGGCAGCTCGGCTTCGCGGCCCGAAATCGGAAGCACACCGACGGCGGGAAACATCGCCTCTGCGGCCGCGTCGAGAAACGCCGCCTCGCGCGGCGCCAGGACTTCGAGCGACGCTTCGGGAGCCGGGTAGCCACCAAAGAGCCGAAAGCCAGCCCAGGCTGCGATCATCGCGATCAGGGTCCAGACGATCATGCAGCGATCCTAACGGGTCGATGGTCAAGACCGGTCACTCGAAGCGACGCTCGTCCCACCACGGGTAGTAGTCGGGCAGGTCACTCGAAACCTTCAGACCAAAATGCGGCGCGCGCTTTTCGAGAAAGCTCTCGACCCCCTCGCGCGCATCCGCTGTCGAGCCCATGTACTGGATCCCTCGCGAATCGATCTTATGCGCCTCCATCGGGTGATCGGCACCGAGCATCTTCCACAGCATCTGGCGCGAGAGTGCCAGCGAAACCGCCGAGGTGTTCTCCACGACTTCGCGCGCGATCTCGACGGCGCGCGCCAGGAGATCGTCGGGCTCGAGTACTTCCGAGACCAGGCCGCCCGCAAGCGCCTCCTCGGCCGGAAAGACCCGCCCGGAGGAGACCCAGCGGATCGCCTGGGAGATCCCCACCACCCGGGGCAGGAACCAACTGCTGCAGGCCTCCGGCACGATCCCGCGGCGCGTGAAGACGAAACCCATGCGCGCCTTCGTGCTGGCGAGTCGAATGTCCATCGGCAGTGTCATGGTGGCGCCGATCCCGACAGCGGGGCCGTTGATCGCAGCGATCACGAGTTTTTTGCAGTCAAAGAGACGCAGCGTGATCAAGCCGCCGCCATCGCGCTGCAACTTCGCTGGCCCATCGCCGCCTTCGCCCGCGTCGAAAGTCTTGCCGCCGGCGGCGAGATCCGCGCCCGCGCAGAAGCCGCGACCCGCACCGGTTACGATCACGACACGAATGGCGTCGTTGCGGTCGGCCTCGTCGATGGCTTCGAGCAGGCCGAGCGCCATTGGTAAATCCATCGCGTTCAATTGCTCGGGGCGGTTCAAGGTGACGGTGAAAACGCCATCTTCGAGCGACGTGAGTACCGGTGCATCGGACATGGAAACCTCCGTGGGGCGATGACAGACGATAGCTCGGCGCCGCTATCTTCCCGCGGTGCGAATTGGAGTCATCAGCGATACCCACAATCGCCTCCCCAACGTGACGCGGATCGTCGCCCTGCTGAACGAGGCTGGGGTGGATCGCGTCGTGCACACCGGGGACATCACGACGGCCAAAACCCTCGAAGTGCTAGCCGGGCTCGAAGCTCCGCTCTTCGGGGTCTACGGCAACAACGACGTCGAACGCGCGTCCCTCGACGAAGCCGCCCGGCGCTTCGGGATGCACTTCGCAGAGGCGCCCCTGCGCCTCTCCTGGGCGGATCGCCAACTGGTCGTGGTCCACGACCCGCGCGACCTCGAGTCGCAGGGCGACGCGGACTGGGACATCGCCCTGCACGGCCACACCCACCTGCGAAGCGAGGTGCGCACGGGCGGACGTCTGGTCTTCAACCCCGGCGAGTGCGCGGGACACCTGAAGGGGCACAACGCCATCGGCCTGGTCGATCTCCCCACCCTCGAAACCGAGATCCTGCTCTTCTGAAGGGCGGGGCGGACCGTCCCCGCTCGCCCGCTCCGCCCGCCCGCCGCCTTGGGGGCTAGAATCCGCGCGTGAGTTGGAAGCCCGAAGTCGACGAGATCGAGGAGCGCCGGCGGCTGGCCCTCGACATGGGCGGCGCCGAAGCCGTGACACGCCAGCACCAGAACGGTCGCCTCACCGTTCGTGAGCGCATCGAGAGCCTCGTTGACCCTGGCTCCTTTCACGAGCAGGGTCCGCAGGCGGGTTCGTCGGAGCGCGACGAGGCCGGAAAACTCACGAGCTTTACCCCCGCAAACTACGTCCTCGGGATGGCGCGCGTCGACGGTCGCCCGTGCGTGATCGGCGGCGAAGATTTCACTCAGCGCGGTGGCTCGCCCTCGCCCGCCGGCCTTCGCAAGAGTGTCTACTCCGAAGAACTGGCATGCCGGCTAAGGCTTCCGCTGGTGCGCTTTCTCGAGGGCGGGGGCGGAAGTGTCACCGGATCGCGCGGCAAGGCGGCGGCGGCGCCGGCAGGCGATCCCTTCTTTGCGCCCCACCGTTTCGCATCGATCGCACGCGTCTTGCGGACGGTTCCGGTGGTTTCCGCCGCCGTCGGCCCGGTGGCGGGGTTCCCGGCGGCGCGGCTGGCCGCGTCGCACCTCGCCCTCATGGTGCGCGAGACCTCCCAGGTGATGGTCGGCGGCCCCGCGCTGGTCGAACGCGCCCTCGGCGAGAAACTCTCAAAGGAGGAACTCGGCGGTTCGAAGGTGCACCTGCGGAGCGGCGTGGTCGATTGCGCCGCCGACAGCGAGGAGGAAGTCTTCGAACTGATCCGACGCTTCCTCTCCTATCTCCCTGGCAACGTGGACGCATTGCCGATGCGCCAGGACCCGCGTGACGACGACCCCGAGCGCTGCGAAGAGGCGCTGCTCGAAATTATTCCGCGCGACCGCCGCAAGATCTACGACGCCCGCAAACTCGTCGCCGCGGTGCTCGACCAGGGCTCCCTCTTCGAGATGACCGCGGGCTATGGACGCTCGCAGATCACCGCACTGGCGCGCCTCGATGGGCACCCGGTGGGAGTCTGGGCGAACGACCCGCGATTCTATGCCGGCTCGATGGACGCTACCGGCGCCCAGAAGGTCAGCCGCTTCCTGAAACTCTGCGAGACCTTTCACCTTCCCGTCGTGTGCTTCGTCGACGAGCCCGGGTTCTCGATCGGCAGCGCCGCCGAGGCCGCGGCAACGATCCGCTACGGCGTCGACACGATCGTCGCGGCGATGGAATCGACGGTTCCCTGGGCATCGGTGATCGTGCGCAAGTCCTACGGCGTGGCCGCTGCCGCTCACTTCGGCCCCGAGGCCACGGT
>CAJXIC010000181.1 GCA_913054385.1 uncultured Pseudomonadota bacterium | reverse complement strand
GCGCCGGCCGAGGCGCCGGCCGAGGCGCCGACACGTCCGCGGAGACGTTCGGCCATCCTGGCGGCTGCGGATCGCGATTCGGTGATGGCGGCCGTGTTGTTGGCGCGCGATATCCGGCAGGTGGAGGGGATCTGGGTGTATCCGCAGGAGGAACTGATGACGTTCTTCCGAGGGGTTGCGATCGACCTGCGCGAGGGCACTCCCATCTACGTGATTGGTTTTACGCCTTCTCCGGCGCGCGAAGTGATCCAGGCGGCCGCGCTCTACAGCGACCGCCTCTTCTGGTTCGATCACCACGATTGGCCGCCCGAAGACGCGCTCGCACTGCGCCAGGTGATCGGAGAAGAATCGGTTCAACTTGCGCCGGGCACGGGGAGTTCGATTCCCGGGGTTCTCAGCGGGGCGGTGCGGCGCAGTCGCTTCACCGACAAGCTGGTCGATCTGGCAGCGGGTCGCTTTACCGAGCACGACTTCGAGAAATGGGGCCGTCTCTGGTGGCATCGAATTGGCGAGATCGCCGGAAGGTTGGGGGATCGCCGTGCGGATCTCGAGTCGCTGCTCGCCGGGCGGCCGAGCGAACTGGCGAAGGAAGCGGCCAGGGCGGCCACCCCGCCGCCGCCGGCTGAAGTGGCTTACGTCTCGGAGCGCGACATGCGGCTGGTGCACTTCTCGAACCATTCGCTGGTGATCGTGGAGGCGCCCAGCGAGTTGGACGTCCACCTGCTGGGGCGCATCGCTCGCGAGCGCTACGACGCGACGCTTTCCCTGGCCAGCAGCGAGGGTTCGGAGACCTGGATTCTCACCGGCGAAGAGTTGTCGGGACGCCGCTCACTCGACGTGGGAGCGCTGGCCGATCACCTCGCGACGAAGTATCGCTGGGTCGAAAGTCTGCCGGGCGACGATCGCGTGGCGCGGCTTCGGATCGAGGATCTCGCGAGCCAACCCCATCGCCTGGATGAGGTGATCGGGGGGATCGCGATGGGTCGCTCGATTCTCGATCACTGAGCGGCGATGCCGCAGCTGGTCGAGATCTTCCATTCGATCCAGGGCGAGGGCGTCTTCGTGGGCGTGCCGACGATCTTCGTTCGCTTCGGGGGCTGCGACCTGCGCTGCGCCTGGTGCGATTCGCCGGAGACCTGGACCGTCCGCCCCGAGTGCCGCAGCGAGGTGGAGAGCGGGACGGGGGAGTTCGTCTCGGTACTGAATCCCGTGACGGTCGATTGGATCGAAGAGCGGGTGAGAGCGCTCGCGGGGCCCGCTACACCCGCGGTGAGTTTGACCGGGGGAGAGCCTCTGTTGCAGGCCGAAGCCGTTGCGGAGCTAGCCGCGCGCTTGCGCCGCGCTGGCCACGCGATCCACCTCGAGACCCATGGGCTCGCGGTGGAGGCCCTCGACGGCGTTCTCCCGCACTGCGATGCGGTGGCGATGGACTGGAAACTCACGAGCGACGTGCGACGCGAATCGGATCCGCGCGGCACCCCGGCCGCGCCCTTCGACGAGGCGCATGTGCGCTTCCTGGCACGCGTGGCGAAGAGCGATGCAGCCGTCTTCGTCAAAATCGTGGTGACGGCGTCGACCACCCAGGCCGAACTCGAAAAGGCGGCTCGGCTGGTGGGGGAAGCAGCGCCGGGAACCGCGCTCGTCCTGCAACCGGTGACGCCTTTCGCCAGCGTGCGCGAGGGTCCCCGGGTGCCGGAGTTGCTGGCGGCGGCTCTGGCCTGCCAGCGCTGGCTTGCCGATGTGCGGGTGATTCCGCAGACCCATCGCCTCTACGGAGCCCTTTGAAGGTTCCGCTCCTGCGCCTGCGGGTCGAGTTTCGTGGCCCCGATGCGCGCGGTCGCGCCGACTGGCTGATCGCGGAAACCTTCGAAGCGGGTGCGCTCGGGCATCTCGACGACGCGGACGAGGATGCCGAGGTCACCGCGCTCGAGGTGTACTTCGAGGCGCCGCGCGAGGCCGCGATCCTCGCGGCGGTGGCTTGCACCGGGGCGAAGCCCGTCGTCGGCAGTCTGCAACGCGTTCCCGAGGTGGATTGGAACGCGCGTTGGCGCGCTTCTCTCGAGGCCTTCGTGATCGCGGACGGTTTCGTTGTGCGGCCCGAGTCGGTGGCCCCGCCGCATGACCGGGAGCGGCCCGAACTGGTGATCGATCCCGGGCAGGCGTTCGGCACCGGGAGCCACGCTTCGACGCAACTGCTGATCGAAGCCTTGCTGGGTGCCCGCGAGGGGTTCGGCCGCAGCACCCGGGTGCTCGATGTCGGCACCGGCAGTGGCGTGCTCGCGCTGGCGGCCCTGCGCCTCGGTGCCGGCTCCGCCGTCGGCTGCGATATCGACCCGATTGCGCTGCCGCGGGCAGCGGCCGCAGCGCGGCGCAACGGGCTGACACATGGTTTCGCCGGCTACACAGGCGGGCTCGAAGCTCTCGCGCCGGGCCATTTCGACTGGGTGCTGGCGAACCTGCTGTGCAGCGAGATGCTGCCGCTGGTGGGACGCCTGGCGGCGCAGGTGAAGCCGGGTGGGCGCCTCGCCGTTTCGGGTCTACTGGCGGCGGAGCGGGAGCGTGTTCGGGCCCGCTTTGCGGAAGCCGGGATGACACCCCGGCGCTGTCGCCTGAAGCGCGACGCCTCCGGTGACGCCTGGATCGCTCTCGAATTCGAGGCGGACTTTCGGGGGACGCAGAACGGCCCGCGCCGCGAGTAGCGGCACGGGCCCCGTGCGGGGAAGCCGAAGGACGCGCTAGAACTCGTCCTCGATCACGCAGCCCTCCATGCAGGTGCGGATCGCCTCCCCGCAGAGGTTCTCATCGTGGCAGTCGAGGTTGCACTCGCGCACGGCGGCGTGTGCCTGGCGCACGCACTCCCGGAATTCACCGCGGTCAGCCGAGTTCTCGCGGCACGCTTCGAAAGCGGCGCGGCGATCCCCGTGGCAGCCGTGACGGCACTCGCGGAGCGACTCGAGGCAGGGTTGGAACTCGACGCGGCAGTCCTCCGCACAGGTTTCGTCGATCGGCCCGCGGCAGGTCTCGCCGCAAGATCGCGCTTCCTGGCGACAGGCCTTGCGCGAGTCGCGCTTTGCTTCGCGGCAATCGGGTCGGCAGCCCTCGCCCGCGGCGCGCGCGGCGGTGACCACGCGCTCGCGGCAGTCCGAACCCTCGATTCCCTCGAGTTCGCACTCGGCCCTGGCATCGTCGATGGCGGCGCGGATCGTGTCCGAACAGGCCGAACGGCAAGCGCGCGATTCCTCGCGCACCGTCTGGTGGCATTCGATGTTCGAACTGTGGCAATCGCGCAGGCAGGAATCGGGCTGCGAACTCTCGGCAGCGGCAATGCCAGTGGCCAGTCCGAGGGCGAGCCCCATGGCAATCGGGAAAAGCAGCCGGAAGAAGTGGAAACTACGGGGACGGAAAGTCGACGGCGTCATCGGGAATCTCCTTGTTGCGTGCCGGTCGCGGTTCCACGGGCTTCGCCGGGGCCTTCGCCGGTTTCAGGAGGTGCAACCCCGGCCGCACGGATCGGTTGCGTCCGCCCCGAGAAAAAAGTCGCAGCGGTCGCTGGCACGGCCCGCTTTTTACGAAAGGGTCTCCCGCCAGGAGTCGAGTAGCGCGCCCAGCGTGGCCTCCAGCGGGATCTCGGGTTGCCAGCCGGTGCGAGACCGCAGTTTCGATGCATCTCCCACCAGGCTATCGGTGGGACGCACGCGCTCGGGGTCGATTTCGACCTGGGGGTCGGCGCTCGAGAGCGCGATCAGGCCATCGAGGATCTGCTGGATCTTCGTGCCTTCGCCGCGGGCGACGTTGTAGACGTCAGCGGGGACCGCGGGATCCAGAAGTGCGAGGTAGGCGCGCAAGACGTCCGCGACGTCGAGGAAGTCGCGCACCGAGGCCAGGTTCCCGACCGCCATCCGGGGCTCGCGCGATCCGGCTTCCATCTCGGCGAGTTGCTTCGCGAAACTCGAAGCCACAAAGACATCCGACTGGCCGGCGCCGGTGTGGTTGAAGGCGCGGACCCGCACGACGTCGAGACCCTTCTCCGCGGCCGCCGCGGCCAGGTATTCCGCGGCCGCCTTGGTGTCGTCATACGGCGAACTCGGGCGCAGCGGGGCGCTCTCGTTTCGCGGGGACGCGCCCGGCAAGGCACTGCCGTAGATCGAGCCCGAGGAGATCAAGAGCAGGCGCGCTTTCGGGGCGCGCCGCTCGAGCGCGCGCAGCAGGTTTCGGGTGCCGAGGAAGTTCACCCGGAACGTCCGATCCGGATCCTTCCACGAACCCGCGATAGAAGTCACCGCCGCGAGGTGGATCACCGCCTCGGGCCGCGCGTTTGCCACCGCCGCATCGATGGCGGCGGCATCACTGATGTCCACATCGAGGTCGTGGGCGAAGACCTCGTCGCCCCGGGCCTCGAGGAGAGGGACCAGGCGCTTGCCAACGAATCCCCCGGCCCCGGTCACCAGTGCGCGCATCATCGGAAGCTAAGAGACCGCTTCGGCGGTTGCAATCGAGGTGTTGGCTTGACTCCAAAGCCACGGGCGGGTAGTCGTCCCGCATGATCCTCGGAGTCGCCGGCCGCAACGCAGCCGGAAAGGGCGCAGCGCTTGCGTACCTCGCCGGCCGCGGTTTTCGCGTGCTCTCGCTTTCGGACGTGCTGCGCGACGAGCTCGCACGGGCGGGTGTCGAAGAGACGCGCGAGCGCATGATTGCCTTCGGTCGCGAGTTCCGGGAGCGCGAAGGGCCCGCGGCGTTGGCCACCCGGGTGCTCGAGCAGATCGAGGCGGGGCGTGATTGCGCCATCGATTCGATCCGGCACCCGGCGGAGGTCGATACGCTGGCCCAGGGAGCCGAACACTTCCGCCTGCTCTGGATCGATGCCGAGCCCGCGCTGCGCTTCGAACGCATGCGGGCGCGCGGGCGCCCCGGGGATCCGGAGAGTTTTGAGGTTTTTCGCGAACTGGAGGCCCGCGAACTCCGCGGAGAGCGTCCCGGGGACCAACACCTTCTGGCGGTCGAGGCTGCGGCACACGATCGCGTCCCGAATGACGGCGCGGTCGATGAACTCGAAGCCCGCCTCGACGCGTTGCTCGCGCGCTATCGCCCCATCGGCGAATCGAGCGAGAGGGAGTCGCGTTGACGCTCCCGGGGCGATCCACCACACTCCC
>CAJXIC010000180.1 GCA_913054385.1 uncultured Pseudomonadota bacterium | reverse complement strand
CCGCGACTCGTCTACGGGCGCATGACAGGTTGGGGGCAGGAGGGGCCGCTGGCGAAGACGCCCGGCCACGACATCAACTACATCTCGCTGGCGGGTGTACTCGGTGCGATCGGGCGCGCGGATTCGGCGCCGACGGTTCCCCTCAACCTGGTGGGCGATTTCGGCGGCGGCGGAATGCTGCTGGCCCTCGGCGTACTCGCGGCGCTTCTCGAGCGCAGTCGGTCGGGGGAGGGGCAGGTGGTCGACGCCGCCATGGTGGATGGGGCCGCATTGCTGATGGCGCCCCTCTACGGTGCGCACTCCCTGGGCGGTTGGGGGCCGCGCGGCACCAACCTGCTCGACGGCGGCGCTCCCTTCTACGACGCCTATGAAACGGCCGATGGCGAGTGGCTCTCGATCGGCTCTCTCGAACCGCAGTTCTTCGCCGAGTTGTGTCGCCAACTCGGGATCGATCGCGAGGGCGAGCCGCACCCGATGGATCCGGCCGGGTGGCCGGCCCTGCGCGAGCGCCTTTCGGAGATCTTTCGCTCGAAGACGCGCGCCGACTGGGTGGCGCAACTCGGCGAAGCGGAAATCTGCTTTGCCCCGGTGCTTTCGATGCAGGAGGCGATCGAGCACCCGCACAATCGCGCGCGCGGGACCTTCGTCGAAGTCGATGGGCGCGCGCACCCGGCGCCGGCGCCGCGCTTCGACCGCACGCCGGCGGCGACCCCGGTCTCTGCCGTTGCTCCGGGCGAAGGCGGCGACGAAGTGCTCGAGCAGTGGGGGCTTGATGCCGATGAAATCGCAAGCCTGCGGCAGGCGGGCGCCATCGCCTGAGCCGGCGATTCAAGCGGGCGGTGTGAACTTGCGCAGCTTCCGCTGCAGGCTCTGCCGGTGCAGTCCCAGCCGCCGCGCGGCCTCGCTGATATTTCCACCGCATTCGGCGAGCACGTATTCGATGTACTCGCGCTCGTGGCGGTAGAGGCTCGGAAACGCCTCGGGGATTTGCACCTCTTCGCCCGCCTCCTCGTCCGAAAGGAAGGCGCGTTCGAGGGCGTCGATGTCGATCGGCTTCGTCATGTAGTCGATGGCGCCGAGCTTCGTGGCCTGCACCGCCGTGGCGATGCTTCCATAGCCGGTGAGTACGATCACCCGAATTTTCGGTGAGCGGGCTTTCAGCTCTACGATCACGTCGAGCCCGCTGGCATCGCGTAGGCGCAGGTCGACCACCGCATAGTCAAAGGCCGTCACGTCGAGTTCCGAAAGGCGCCGCGCTTCGGAAACCGCGGTGACTGCGTACCCGCGGTCGCGAAACTCCGAGGAAAGCACGTCGGCGAAGCGTTCGTCGTCCTCGACCACGAGGAGCTGCGGAGTCGTCTCGCTCATGCTCGCGCCTCGCTCACGGGGATCGCCACCGGCAGCGACACCCGGGCGATCGCGCCGCCCTCCGGGCGGTCTTCGAGCACGAGTTCTGCGCCCAGTGCCTCGCTCAAGCTGTGAACGTAGTACAGCCCGAGGCCGACTCCCTCGGGCTTCGTGGTGACGAAGGGTTCGCCGAGGTGTGAGCGGACCACCTCCGGCCAGCCGGCGCCGCGATCGAGTACCGAGACCTCGATCCGTCCCCCGCGGCTCTGCACCCGGATCTTGACCGTTTTTCCGGGTCCCCCCGCCTGCAGCGCGTTGTCGATCAGGTTGAGGAGCGCCTGGGAGAACGCGACTACCGGCAGCACCGCGCGTTGAGGGCCGCTGCGGTCAATCGAGATTTCGAGAGTCGCCTCTTCGTGAACCTTCGCGAAGGTGTCGCAGACGTTCTCCACGAGTTTGGCGACGTCCGCCGGCTCGAGTTCGAGTCG
Source organism: uncultured Pseudomonadota bacterium (assembly GCA_913054385.1). Classification (GTDB taxonomy): domain Bacteria; phylum Myxococcota_A; class UBA9160; order UBA9160; family UBA4427; genus JAYGCV01. The sequence continues at coordinate 3,336 of CAJXIC010000180.1, read as the reverse complement.
ATCGGGTTGCAACTGCGCCCCGCTCATGCGTCGCAAAACTTCGGCGCAGCGGTCGAGGGCCTCGCGGCTCGAGACCAGGTCGGGGTCGTCGCCGAGGTTCCGCTTACGTGCCAGGCGGTCGATCCGCAGCTTTGCGGTGTTGAGGGGTGTGGCGAATTCGTGGGAGAGCCCCGCCGCCAGGGCGCCCACCGCGCGCAGGCGATCGATGCGCGTGCGTCGTTCGCGCAGCGAAGCAACGTGCGCCTGGGCGGCGCGCAGCGTATGCGAGAGCCAGGTGGTGAGAATCCAGAAGACCAATGCCACCAGCAGCTGTGCGGGAAAGAGAATGCGCGCGGGGAGCAGGTTGGGTTCGAGCCCCGGCGGGATCCAGGCAAGGGTCTGGAGCAGGAACAGGCACAGGATCAACAGGCCGAAGAAGAGGGGGCTCGCGCGTCCCTCGAGCAGCAGCGCACCGAGGACCGTGTGGACGAAGAGCAGCGGGACCAGCGGATTCCAGCCGCCTCCCGTGAGCGCCAGCAACGTCGAAAGCGCCGCGATGTCGAGGGTCAGTTGCCCGAAAACGTGGATCGGACGGGCACCGCGTCCCTGCCGGAGCCCGAGCCAGGTGGCAACGTTCACCGCAGCGAGCGCGCCGATGGTCCCCAGGAAGGCGGGCAGCCGCGACGCTTCGAGGATGTCGAATTCGATCGCCGGGAAGACCGATGCGAGCTGGGCGGTGAGGGCGATCCAGCGGAGCCGAACGAGCCAGACGAGCTTCGTTCGACTCTCGGCTGCGTCGGCGAAGAGCGGCGGCGCGAGAAATTGTTGAAGGGCTTCGAGCATGGGGGCGGGCCAGGGTGCGCCCCTAGCGCACGCGCGCTCCGGGGGGACCTCCTGCGTGGACGTTGATCTTCTCGCCGGTGATGTATGAACCGGCGTCCGAAACCAGGAAGCGAACCGTGTTGGCGATGTCTTCGGGCTGGCACACGCGACCGAAGGGCATGTGGCGGTCGATCTCGCGCATATCCTCGATCCCCTGGGTGGCCTTCACCAGGCGCCGACCCATCTCGGTCTCGACCAGCCCGGGGGCCACTACGTTCACGCGGATGCCGTCCTGTCGCACCTCCTTCGCGAGCGTGAAGGCGAGAGCTTCGAGTGCCGCCTTTCCCATGTTGTAAGGAGCGCCGAAACCGGACATCGTGAGTGTGGCGGCGCTCGAGATCATCACGATGTCGCCGCGTTCTTTCGTCTTCATGCCGGGGATCACCAACTGGCACAGGCGATGGGGGCCGAGCGCATGGACGCGCATTAGGTGTTCGAGTTCGGCTGGGTCGGTGGTCTCGACCGGGTTCCGCCGGCTCGCGACGCCGCCGTTGTTGACGAGCAGGTCGACGTTGCCGAGTTCCTTCGAGACCGCCGCCTCGAGTGCGGCGCACTGCAGGGGGTCTTCGATCGCGGCCTGAACGGCGATGGCGCGTCGACCGAGCTTTTCGATTTCGCCCACGGTCTTGGCGGCGGCGGCTTCGTCGCGCACCCAGCTAATGCCTACGTCGGCCCCATCCTCGGCGAGCCCAAGCGCAATGGCCCGGCCGATCCCTCGTCCACCGCCGGTAACGAGCGCAATCCGGTTCGCTTCGCTCATTTCGTTCTCCTTCGCGCGGAGGCATCGATCCTAACAGGTCTCCCTTCCGGTAGGGCTCGGCGGGGGAGGGTGCGGCGAGCAGTGCCACAACGGGACGAGGCGATAGAGTCTGATCTAGGCCTGTCGATCATGGGCCCCAGCGAGAGCGACGTGATCCTCGAAATCGTGCACTTGAACATCAACGTCCGAGACATCGAGCGTTCGCTCGCTTTCTACACGAAGCTCGGCTTCGAGGTGATGCACACCTTCGGTACGCGCTCCGAGAATGGGACCTGGGAGCCCATGCGATTTCGCGGTCGGGCCTGCCGGGGGGTTGTGCTCTCGCTGGGAGACCACCCGCGTTCGGCGACGAAGATCGAGGTCATCGAGTGGATCGATCCTCCGACCACGGTCAGCGCGCCCCGGGGCGAAACCGAGAGCGGGGTCGCGCGCATCGCCCTGCGAACGCGGAATCTCCTGGATTTTGTCCAGCAGATGCGGGAACAGGGAATCGCATTCGAGAGCGATCCGATCGAGATCGACGTGGTGGGCGCGAAGCGTTTCGTGCTGTTTCGCGATCCCGACAGAAACCTCCTCGAATTGATCGAATTTTGAGCCAGGAGATGGCGCTTTACGCGAGAGTCGGTGGGGGACTAAGATCCCAGCACCGGCCGCGACGTGTCGTGCAGCGCCCGGACTGGAGAAAAACGTGAAGACCGAGGACATGATCCTGGTCAGCGTCGACGACCACGTCGTCGAACCCCCCCACCTCTTTGATCGGCATCTGGCTCCTGAGTGGAAGCCGCGCGCGCCCAGGATCGTGCGAAAATCCGACGGCACCGATGTCTGGCTCTACGAGGGCCAGCAGTTGATGAACATCGGGCTGAACGCGGTGGTGGGACGGCCGCCCGAGGAGTACGGCGTCGAGCCCACCTCCTTCGACCAACTCCGCCCCGGCTGCTTCGATGTCGACGAACGCGTCCGGGACATGAACGCGAACGGCGTACTGGCCTCGATGTGCTTCCCCTCGTTCCCTTCCTTCTGCGGGGCGCTGTGGGCGAAGACCGAGGACAAGAAGCTCGCGATCGCGCTCCTGCGCGCCTACAACGACTGGCACATAGACGAGTGGTGCGGCTCGCACCCTGGGCGCTTCATCCCGCTGGCCCTGCCGGTGATGTGGGACGCGGAGCTCGCCGCCGACGAAGTGCGTCGCGTGGCGAAGAAGGGCTGCTACGCCCTCAGCTTCACCGAGAATCCCGAGAAGATCGGCTTCCCGAGCCTGCACGATCCCCACTGGGATCCGTTGTGGCAGGCCTGCGCCGACGAGGGCGTGATCATCTGCATCCACATCGGTTCCGCCGCGGGAATGTCCTTCACGACGATGGATTCGCCCGTCGACGTGATGATCGCCACCTCGCCCATGAGCATCGTTGGCTGTGCGGCGGATCTGATCTGGTCGCAGATGCTCCGGCGCTACCCGACCCTCAAGTTCGCGCTCTCCGAGGGCGGCATCGGCTGGATACCCTACTTCCTCGAGCGCGCAGACTACGTCCATGAACACCACCAATACTGGACGAACCAGGATTTTGGGAAGAAGCGTCCGAGCGACATCTTCCGCGAGCACATCGTCACCTGTTTCATCGATGACCCGGTTGGCGTTCGCCTGCGGCACGACGTGGGGATCGATACGATCACCTGGGAGTGCGACTACCCGCACTCCGACACCACCTGGCCCA
>CAJXIC010000179.1 GCA_913054385.1 uncultured Pseudomonadota bacterium | reverse complement strand
CCCTCCCCGATCTCGGTTGCCGCCGCCTCGCAGTTTTCGAGCTTCCGCGATGCCACGATCACCGAGGCGCCGGCTTCGGCAAGCCCGACCGCCATGTCGAGACCAATTCCGCGGCCGCCGCCGGTGACCAGCGCGATCTTGCCGCGGAGGTCGAAAAGTTCGGAAGTCTTCATGCCACACCCCTCGCGCGGAGGCTGCGCAGGCGCTCACCGCTCATTCAGAGAACACCTTCTTCTCGCAGTGCCGCGATGGCATCCCAGTCGTAGCCGAGTTCGAGGAGGATCTCCTCGGTGTGCTGGCCGAGTTCGGGTGCCACCTGCCCCGGTCGCGCCGGAGTCTCCGACAGGCGTACCGGACAGCCCACCGCCGACGTCGCACCGCGCTCGGGGTGCTGGATGTGCTGCAGGTAGCCGTTCTCGTACACCGCTTCGTCCGCGGCCACTTCGAGGGGCGTGCGGACCGCGGCGTAACGCAAGCCGCTGGCCTCGAGAATCGCCTCCCATTCGACCGTGGTCTTCGTGCGGAACGTCACCGCAAGGGCCTCGAAGAGATCGCAGCGCATTTCCGGCGTGAGCAGTAGCGCCTGGTAGCGCGGGTCTTCCTGGAGATCGGGCCGACCCACGGCCTCGAAGAACGCCGGGCGTTCGGGCACGGCAACCCCCACGATCACGATGTGACCATCCTGCGTCGGCAAGATCCCGTAGATCATGGGGATCAGGGTGTGTCCCCCTGCACCATGCCCGGGATCTCTCCCGGTGAGAAAACTGAAGCTGTACTCCGAGGCCTGGGCAAAGATCTGCCCGCCCAACAAGGAGACCTCGACCTTCTGTCCCCGCCCCGTTCGCTCCCGGGCATAGAGCGCCGCGAGCACGCCATTGGCGAGGTTCTGCGAACCGATGTGGTCGGCAATTGTGACCCCCACCGGGGCCATGTCGTGCGGGCCGCTGCCGCTCGCCGCCACCAGCCCGCCCGAGGCCTGGCCCGCGATGTCCGCACCCTTGCGCCTGGCATCGCGCCCGACCGGACCGAAGGTGCTGCCGAGCCCGAGCACGATGCGCGGGTTGCGCTGGGCGAGCGCCTCGTAGCCCAGATCCCAGCGGTCCAGGGTGCCCGGCACGAAATTCGAGACCACCACGTCGGCCGTCTCGACCATCTTCAGGAAGACGTCTCGCCCCTCGGGCCTCCGAAGATCGAGAGTCATGCTTCGCTTGCCGCGGTTGCAACCCTCGAAGAAGGGCGCCCGCAGGTCTTCGAGCGAGATCGGAATCCAGCGTGCCTGGTCCCCGAGACCGGGCAGCTCGACCTTGATCACATCCGCACCGAGGTCGCCCAGAAACTGCGCAGCCTGGGGTGCCTGCACCAGGATCCCCAGGTCGAGCACCCGGACACCATCGAGTGCGCCGGAGCTTTCACTCATCGGGCTTCCCCTGTGGTCGCGCGTCGAAACACGGCTCAGTCCCCCGCCCAGTCGTCCAGGCGCTCCATGGTGTCGGCGTATTCCGAAACCAGTTCCTCCACCACCGAACGCACCGACTTCACCTGGTTCATCGAGCCGACGATCTGGCCCACGAAGTAGTTGCTGAGCTGTGCCGCCCCCTCGTTCTTGTGGGCGGTACGCGCGATCCGCGCCTGGGCCTCTCGCACCAGCCGCGGCTGCAGCGGCATGGGCAGCGGCTCGGGGTTGTCGGGGTCCTCCCAGGCCTCGGTCCAGGCGCTGCGGAGCTGCCGCGCCGGCTTCCCGGTCAGCGAACGGCTGCGCACAGTGTCGCTGGAGGAGGCTTCGAGGAATTTTTCCTTTACCACCGGGTGCGTCTCGGCCTCTTCGGTGGTGAGCCAGACCGAACCGCACCAGACCCCCTGCGCCCCCAGCGCCAGCGCCGCGGTCACCTGCCGACCGTTGCCGATGCCGCCGGCCGCCAATACCGGAATCGGCGCCACTGCGTCGACCACTTCCGGGACCAGCACCAGCGTCGAAATCGTTCCGGTGTGCCCGCCGGCCTCGTAGCCCTGGGCCACGACGATGTCGACACCCGCTTCGACGTGGCGGCGTGCGTGCTCGACTGTGCCGGCAAGGGCGGCGACCTTGACCCCGTGCTCGCGCCCCTTCTCGATCATCCACGGCGGCGGCGGCCCGAGCGCACTCGCGATCAACGCGATCCGGTGCTGGAAGATGATGTCGATGACGTCGGACTGACGCTCGCTCCCCACTGCGAACTCACGCGGCAGCTTCGTGCCCGGCGGCAGGGCCGGGACCTGGTGACGCTCGAGGAGTTTATCCAGGAAATCGCGGTGCGCCTCGGGGATGCGCGCGTCGAGTTCCTTCTCGTCGAAGCCCCCGCGATCGCTCCCCGCGAAGCGCGCCGGCAGCAGCAGGTCGACGCCGTAGGGCTTGTCGCCGACCTCGTTCTCGATCCAGTCGAGTTCGGCACCCAGTTCCTTCGCCGAATGCCCCGCCACGCCGAGCACGCCGAGCCCGCCCGCCTTCGAAACCGCCGCCGCCACGTCACGGCAATGTGTAAAGGCGAAAATCGGAAACTCGAGTCCGAAATCCTTTGCCAGATCAGTGTTCATCTGCTTCCTCCGCGGCGGCGCCGGCCGCCCTGATCCCTAACCACGCGTGCCCGCTGCGGGGGGATCCGCCGGGCCCCCGGCGAAACATTGGGCAATCGCCATCCAGGCCTCGGCCACCTCGCCGACGACCTTGAGACCGGTATCCGCCACGTTTCGCCCCTGGGTCACGACGTGACAAAATTCTGAAGCCTGCCCGGAAACCAGGCTGGTCTCCGAGGGCTCGTTCCACTCCCAGGTGGCCCCGGAAGGCGCCTCGAGTCGCACGTGGGGCGGCGGACCGGGAACCTCGCGCTTGCGATTGACGAAGGTCCAGCCGAAGGTCTTGATACCGATCACGGCGATGTTCTCGATCGCGTCGCGGTAGCTCCGCTCGCGTCCCAGCAGGTCGTAGACGTCGTGGCCGTGGGCCCATGTCTCCATGTAGCGCGCGGTGGTGAACATCTGCAGCCCCATGTCGGGACCGAACCAGCGCAGGCGTCGCTTCGGATCCGATTCGCCGAGGCGCTCGCACATCTCGAGGCAGGTGGCATGCCAGGCCTCGAGCAGTTCGGCGGGGCCGGGGTTTCCCAGGCGTTCCCGCGTGGCCGTGGCCCTTCCGGACGCGTCCTGCCCCATCATTGTTCCAAAGATCCAGCGCGCCTCGGCATCGAAGTCCTCCTCCGATTCCAGGGACAGCAGCGAGACCTTGTCGAAATAGTGCAGGTGGCCCACGACGTCGGCGACCGACCAGTCGTTGAAGGGCGTGCGACGTTCCCAGTCTTCGGGCCCGAGCTCCGAAAGCAGCCCGCGCAGGTCGTCCGCTTCGACCTTGAGATCGAGGCTCACCGGCAACATCGTTTTCTCCCCGTGCGCTTGCGCCATCAGGTCGCGTTCGAGATCCAGCCCTGGAGTTCGGCCGAATCCTCGCGGGTGGCCTCGGGCGACCCGAGTAGCTGGCGATCCACGCCGACGCGCTTGAACCAGTAGTGGAGGTTCTGCTCGTCGGTGAAGCCAATGCCCCCGTGCACCTCGGTGGCGGTGCGCACGATGAAGGGTCCGATCTCCGAAAGGTGCGCCTTGGCGTGGGCGGCCATCAGCGAAGCTTCCTCGGGGACCGCGTCAAAGGCGTGCGCCGCGAACCAGACGAGCGACCGCGCGGGCTCAAGTTCGGCCACCATCTCGGCACACAGGTGCTTCACCGCCTGGAAGGATCCGATCACGCGGTCGAACTGCTTCCGCTCGAGAGAGTATTCGACGGCCTTCGCCAGGGCGCGTTCGCTGGCTCCGAGGATGTCCGCCGCCAGCATCGTGCGCCCCGCATCCAGCAGGCGTCGACAGGTCGCGGCCCCCTTCCCGGGCTCGCCGATCCACTCCGCCACGGCGACGCCGGCGAAGTCGAGGGCGGCGAAGCCACGGGTGCGGTCGATCGTCCGCAAGGCCGTCACCGAAAGTCCATCGGCGTTCGCATCGACCAGGGCCAGGCTCGTCCCGGCGTCCGCGGCGACCAGGAAGCAATCCGCCTCCACTGCATCGAGCACCATCAACGCGCGGCCGTGGAGTTTCCCATTCCTGGTCTCGAGACCCGCCCCTTCCCGCTGGGTAACGAGCTCGGTGATTGCCGCGCCGATTCGGAGGTCACCGGTGGCGACCCGCGGTAGCCAGCTGGCGCGCTGCTCGTCGCTTCCAGCGCTCGCGAGCGCTACGGGAAGCAGCACCGCCGTCGAGAGGAAGGGCGAAGGCACGACGCCCCAACCCAGCACCTCGGCGGCCACCATCGCATCGAGGAGCCCGAGGCCGCTGCCTCCGTGCTCTTCCGGAACCATCAGGCCCGCGACGCCGAATTCGGCGAGCGCCTTCCAGTGGCCCCCGTCGTGCCCGTGTTCCTTCTCGACCCGGTCGCGAATCGAGGAGATCGGCATTTCCTCTTCGATGAAACGCCGCAGGCTCTCGGCCAGTAGTTGCTGCTCTTCGGAGCGGGCAAAGTCCATCGGCTCGCCTAGCTCGCCGCCGGCTTCGGCTCGCGGGGCATTCCGAGCCCGCGTTCGCTGATGATGTTCTTCTGGATCTGCGCCGTGCCCCCACCGATGATGAGCCCGAGCGTAAACATGTGCTGGTGCTGCCAACGTCCCCGGTTGCGTTCGAATTCCGAGCCCTCGTACAGCACGCCGAGTTCCCCGAGCGCGTCGATGGCGAGGCCGGTCAGCTGATGGCTCAGCTCGCAGCCCGCCAATTTCGTGACGAGCCCCGCGACGCCGGGGCTCTCGCCCTTGAGCCTTGCCGTGAGCATCCGCATCGAGTGGAACTTCATGGCCAGCGTCCGCGATTGCAGCTTTCCCAGCCGATCACGCATCACGCCACAGTCCATCAGCCGCTCGCCGCAGACCGTTTCGCGCTCGAGCACCTGGGTAACGGCGAGAAACGCCCCGCCGAGTACTGCCGACGAGGCCAGCATGTTGCGCTCGTGGAGCAGCGTCGTGTTCGCGATTTTCCAGCCGGCGCCGCGGTCTCCCACGACGTTCGCCTGCGGAACGCGGGCGTTGTCGAAGAAGACCTCGTTGAACTCGGCGTCGCCGGTCATGGTGCCGAGGGGCCGCACGTCGATCCCGGGCGTATCCATCGGGATCAGGATGTA
>CAJXIC010000178.1 GCA_913054385.1 uncultured Pseudomonadota bacterium | reverse complement strand
AGGAACTCCCCGACTTGAAGGATCGGCTCGCAGCCCTCCGGCTCTGGTGCGAGAAGTCGGGACGCGTGGTGCTGCGCCACGGCGACGCTCTCCAGGAACCCGAGGGCCAGCTGCTTCTCGATTTTGCCAGCGCGGAAGCGGCCCCGGTGCCGAGCGTTACACCGCTGCCCACGCGCGAGGGGGTGAGCGCTCCCCGCACGGCGGTCGAGTGGTTCGAGCGCGGCTGCGAACTCGACGCCGAGCCGTCGAGCTACGGCGATGCCATCGCCGCCTATGATCGCGCGCTCGCACTCGACCCGGAACTCGCCAGCGCCCACTGCAACCTCGGGGCGGTGCGTTACAACCGCGGCCAACGCAAGGCCGCGAAGGAGGCCTTTCTGCGCTGCCTCGAACTGGCCCCGGCCCACCTCGAGGCCCACTTCAACCTCGGCAACCTGCTCGAAGAGGCGGGGGACGAAGCCGCTGCCCTTGAGCACTACCTCGCGGCGGCCGACACCGAGCCGGCACACCCCGAGGTGCAGGTGAACCTGGCGCTGCTCTACGAGAAACTGGGCGAGATCGACGACGCCACCCGCAGTTGGCGCCGCTACCTGCAAGCCGACCCCGACGGCGCCTGGGCCCAGGTCGCGCGCCAACGTCTGGTGCCGCACGAGGTCTAGGTTGCGGCTGACCGGGGGGGAGGGCGGGGCGCGGCTGCGCGGAGCCGCCCGATCTACTCGCCTTCCGGCGGTTCCCACCGCAGCACCGGCTTGCGGGCGGCGCGGGTCTCGTCGAGTCGGTTGTGGCGCGTGGTGTGCGGGGCGGTCTTCACGGTCTCGGGGTCGGCGTGGGCTTCGCGCTCGATGGCGAGCAGGGCTTCGATGAAGCGGTCGAGGCCCTCCTTGGGTTCGCTCTCGGTGGGCTCGATCATGATCGCGCCTTCGACCACCAGCGGAAAGTAGATGGTGGGCGGGTGGTAGCCGTGGTCGATCAGGCGCTTGGCGACGTCGAGGGTGGTGACGCCGGTGTCGGCCAGGTGGCGATCGCTGAGGATGCACTCGTGCATCACGCGGCCGGGGTAGGGGACGAAGAAGGTGTCGCCCAGGCGTGCCAGCAGGTAGTTGGCGTTCAGCACCGCCATCTCGGCGCAGCGGCGCAGTCCTTCGGGACCGAGTGCGCGGAGGTAAGCCCAGGCGCGCACGAACATCCCGACGTTGCCGAAGTTCCCGTGCACGCGGCCGATGCTCTTGGGCCGCTCGAAGTCGAGGCCCCCGATCTCATCCGCATCCGCTCCGGCGTCGTCCCCGTTGCGGGTGATCACCGGGCGAGGCAGGTAGGGCTCGAGCAGCGCCTTGACTCCTACCGGCCCGGCCCCAGGACCGCCGCCGCCGTGGGGGGTCGAGAAGGTCTTGTGTAGGTTGAAGTGCATCACGTCGATGCCGAGGTCGCCGGGGCGGGCCACCCCGAGGATCGCGTTCAGGTTGGCGCCGTCGCCGTAGATCAGCCCACCCTGCCGATGCACCACGTCGGCGATCTCGGCGATGCGCGTCTCGAAGAGGCCGAGGGTGTTGGGATTGGTCAGCATCAGGCCCGCCACGTCCGGGGCCATTGCCTTTTCGACTTCGTCGGGGTGCAAGAGGCCGTCGTCGCCGGTGAGGACGGTGACGACTTCGTAGGCGTTGAGTGCCGCGCTAGCGGGGTTGGTGCCGTGGGCGCTGTCGGGCACCAGCACCTTGGTGCGCACTTCGCCGCGGTCCGCGAAGTAGGCCCGGATCATCATCATGCCGACCAGTTCGCCCTGGGCGCCCGCGGCGGGCTGCAGCGAGACCGCATCCATCCCGCTGACTTCCGCGAGGCCGCGCTCGAGTCGCCAGGCGAGTTCGAGGAAGCCCTGAGAAAGCGCCGGAGGCTGCAGTGGGTGGGCTTGGGCGAAGCCCGGAAGCGCCGCGACGCGTTCGTTCACGCGCGGGTTGTACTTCATGGTGCACGAGCCCAACGGGTAGAGCCCGAAGTCGACGGCGGCGTTCCAGGTGGAGAGGCGCGTAAAGTGACGCATCACCTCGACCTCCGAGACCTCGGGCAGTGTCAGTGCGTCCTCGCGGACGGCGGCGGCCCCGAGCACCTCCGCCGGGTCGACTTCCGGCACGTCGCAGTCGGCCAGCGAGAATCCGACGCGCCCCGGCCGGGAGTGCTCGAAGATCAGCGGCTCGTCGTAGCTGAAGCCGCGCGCGACGTTGGGGGCGCCTACGGGCCGGCCGCCCTGGTTGCCTTGCCGTTCGCTCACGCTTCTGCCCCCGCCAGCGCCGCCACCAGTCGGTCGATGGCCTCCCGGCTGACCACTTCCGTGGTGCAGACCAGCACCTGGTCCGCTCGCTCGGGGACGAGGGTGCCGAGGTCGAGCCCGCCGACGCAGCCGGCTTCGAGGGCGCGCCCCAGCGCGGCCGCCGCCGAGTCGGGCACGCGCACCGCGAACTCGTTGAAGGTGGGGGCGTCGTCGGCCAGTTCGAGGCCGGCGGTGGCCCGCACCCGCGTCTTGGCGTACTCGGCCTTGGCCAGGTTGCGCTCGGCGAGTTGGCGCAGGCCGACCCGCCCCAGCAGCGAGAGATAGATGGTGGCGCGCAGCAGGCACAGCCCCTGGTTGGTGCAGATATTCGAGGTCGCGCGCTCGCGGCGGATGTGCTGCTCGCGGGTCGAAAGCGTCAGCACGAAGCCGCGTAGGCCGCGCTGGTCGACGGTCTCGCCGACGAGGCGCCCGGGCATCTGGCGCACGAACTTCTGTCGCGCCGCCAGAAAGCCGAGGTGCGGGCCGCCGAGCCCCATCGGCACCCCGAAACTCTGGGCCTCGCCGCAGACGATGTCGGCGCCTTCGGAACCGGGAGAGGCGAGCAGCCCCAGCGACAGCGCTTCCGCCACCACGCTCACCAGCAGGGCGCCGTGCGCGTGGGCGGCCTCGGCGGCGACGCGCAGATCGCCCACGCGCCCGAAGAAATCGGGGCGTTGCATCAGTACGCAGGCCGTGGTGTCGTCGATGGCGGCTTCGATCGAATCGGCCTCTTCCAGGAAGACGAGTTCGGGCTGCAGGCCCGAGACGATGGTCTCGACCACCGCGCGGGTATTCGGGTGGAGCCCCGGCGCGATCACCACGCGCTGGCGCCGGGTCACACGCATCGCCATCAGCACCGCCTCGGCGCTGGCCGAGGCGCCGTCGTACATCGAGGCGTTGGCGACTTCGACCCCGGCGAGCGAGGACATCATCGTCTGCCACTCGAAGATCGCCTGCAGCGTGCCCTGGCTGAGTTCGGGTTGGTAGGGGGTGTAGGCGGTGAGAAATTCGCCGCGCGAGGCCAGCGCGTCGATCGCGCTCGGGATGAAGTGCGCGTAGGTTCCAGCGCCGAGGAACCAATCGTGCGATTCGGCGTGGGCGTTTTTCGCCGCCAGGCCCGACAGTTCGCGCACCAGCTCCTGTTCCGAGAGCGCCGGCGGGAGATCCAGCGGTCGGTCGAGCCGCAGCGCGAGCGGGATCGGATCGAAGAGGGCGTCGGTGTTCGGGGCGCCCACCACCTCGAGCATCTGGCGCACGTCGTCTTCGGTGTGCGGGATGTAGCGCAAGGCTCGCTCCTCAGTCTTCCCGCGCAGCCACGTGCGCGCGGTAGGCGGCCGCGTCCATCAGCGATTCGACTTCGCCCGGGTCGTCGGGCTTCAGCACCAGGATCCAGCCGTCGCCGTAGCAGGCCTCGTTCACCTTCTCCGGCGCGTCTTCGAGGGCGCCGTTCACGGCGATCACGCTGCCGCTGACCGGCGCGAAGAGATCCGAGACGGCCTTCACCGATTCGATGGCGCCGAAGCTCTTGCCCTTTTCGAGGGTGGCGCCGACCTCGGGAAGTTCGACGAAGACCACGTCCCCGAGCTGGCACTGTGCGTAGTCGCTGATTCCGACGCGCACACCGTCGCCCTCGGGCCGCAGCCACTCGTCGCCGTCGGTGTAGCGGCAGTCTTCGGGGAATTCGTAGTCAGCCAATGCGGGTCCTTTCGAATTCAGTGGAGGGGGTTCGAAAGCGAATCGAGGATCGGATTTGAGCGAGCAGCGGCTTTGGCTTTCAGGCGGCTCCGGCCTTTACGAAGGGCGTTTCGACCACCACCGCCTCGACGGCGCGACCCCGGATCTCGACGGCCAGCTCAGTGCCCAGCGCTGCGCAGTCGGGACGAACGTAGGCCAGCGCGACGGGAAAGCCGAGGGTGGGGGAGGGGGCGCCCGAGGTCACGACCCCGGCGGCCTCCCCCGCGTGGAGCACCGGATAGCCGTCGCGGGCCACGCCGCGGCCCGTGATCCGCAGGCCGACCAACTGGCGGGTGGGGGGCGCTGCTGCGCGCTCCTCGATAGCCTCGGCGCCGATGAAGCCGCCGCGCCGGCGCTTCACGAAGCGCGCGAGACCGGCCTCGAGCGGCGAGGTGGTGTCGTCAAGTTCGTGGCCGTAGAGCGCCATCGCCGCCTCGAGGCGCAGGGTGTTGCGCGCGCCGAGCCCGGCCGGCACGAGGCCCCGCTCCGAGCCGGCTTCGAGCAGCGCCTCGTAGACCGCCAGGGTGTCGCCGCTGGCCAGGTAGATCTCAAAGCCGTCGGAGCCGGTGTAGCCGGTGCGCGAAATGCGGGCTTCGCGCCCGGCGACCTCGAAGGCCCCGAAGTGAAAGCGCCGGAGTTCGAGCGGCCCGGGCGACGCCGTGCAGAGCGGGCCGAGAATCGCGCCACTCTCGGGCCCCTGCAGTGCCAGCAGACCGGTGCCTCCGCTGCGGTCTTCGAGCGCGACGTCTCCCTCGAGGTGCGCCTCGATCCAGTTGCGGTCCTTGTCGATGTTGGCGGCGTTGACGCAGAACCAGAGATCGTCATCCGCCTCCCGGTAGATCGTGACATCGTCGACGACCCCGCCGGTTTCGAAGCAGAGACAGCCGTAGCGGACCTGGCCGATGCGCAGCGTGTCGACGCGGCAGCTCACCAGGCGCTCCGTGCAGGCGGTGGCGCCCGGCCCGGTGAGATGCAGCTGTCCCATGTGCGAGACGTCAAAGAGCCCCGCGCGTTCGCGCACCGCGGCGTGCTCCTTTACGATCGAACCGAAATCGACGGGCATGTCGAAGCCCGCGAAAGGCGCCATGCGCGCACCGGAGCGCAGATGATGGGCGTGGAGCGGGGTCTTTCGGAGATCGCTCACGCGCGCTTTCGCATCTGGTAGGCGTGCAGCGTGTTGCGC
>CAJXIC010000177.1 GCA_913054385.1 uncultured Pseudomonadota bacterium | reverse complement strand
GGTCGTAGAGCTTTTCGAAGCCGCTCACGCCGTAGAGAATCAGCTTCCAGTCGCCGACGACGATCGCCGATTGATTGCGGCCGTCGAGGCGCAGGGTGGCCACGAAGGGACGGTCGTCGCTCACCGCCGTGCCGCCCGATGCCAGCGTGGAGCGGCCCTCGACCCCGGCGGGCGGGTCGATCCCGAGTATCGCGAGCAGGCTCGGCACCACGTCTTCGAGAGCGACCCGGGCCGCGACGCTCTCTGCCGCTTGGTTCCCGGGCAGCTTCAGCACCAGCGGCACCCGCAACAGCTCCTCGAAGAGCGCGTGGCCGTGGGAGCCGTAGCCGTGGTCGAGGAACTCTTCGCCGTGATCCGAAGTCACCACGATCAGCGAATTCTCGTAGAGGCCCCGCTCTTGCAGGGCGGCGACGAGTCTCCCGACCTGGGCGTCGAAGTCGAGGAGTTCTCCCAGGTACGCGCGGTAGGCCTCCTCGGCGGCGGGGTGGGCTCCGCGTTCTCCGGGGAAAGTTTCTTCGACACCCTCGAGTGCGTCGATCGCCTGGCGGATGGCTTCCGGCGGCTGGTAGGGCGCGTGCGGATCCATGAAATGCACGTAGTGGAAGCCGGGCTCCGGGGCGCCGCTGTCGAGGGTCTCGATCACGCGGTCGACCAGTTGGCTCGCGTCGGTCTTGGCACCGCCCCAGTGGCGCGCTCCCACATCCTCGAAGATGTCAAAGCCCTGCCCAAAGCCGAAGAGCGGCAGCACGTTGGGGTTCGACGACCAGGCGTGGGTGGCATAGCCCGCTCGCTGCAGCACTTCGGCGAGGGTCTCCACGTTTTCGGGAAGCGAATCGAGGCGGCCGAAGACCCGGTGGCTCGAAGGTGTGAGGCCGGAGAGCAGCGAGGCGATGGAAGGCCGCGTCCACGAAGAAGGCGCGCGCGCCGCCTCGAAGACGATCCCGTCTGCGCCGAGGGCCGCGAGGTGCTCACCGATGGGCAGCTCTCCACCGAATAGCTCGAAGCGGTCCGCGCGTGCGGTGTCCGCCAGCAGCACGAAGACATTTGGTCGCGTCGGTGCGTCGGCGGGAAGCAGGAGCGGGTCCGAGAGGGCGATCTCGGTTCCAGTGAGGCCCGCCGTCTCGATCTGCAAGGTCGCCTCGGGGAGCGCTTCGGTGACTGCGAAGTCGCAGCGCTGCCAGGGGTTGGCTTCGTCCGCCAGCGGCCAGCGGAGTTCGCAGTGGGTCTCGAAGCCAGGCTGGAGACCGAGCCAGCGCCGGGGGCCCTCGAGCGTGAGGCGCAGCGAGCCGGAGCCGGAGTTGTCGACCGCCGCCACCGTGGTCTGCAGGCGGCCGCGCGGCACGGATCCCAGCGGTAGCTCGACGCGCACGCCCTCGGTCAGCGTCAGGCGCAGCGCATCGCGCGTGATGCCATCCACTTCGACTGGCGCGGCCAGAACGCCGCTCCCGGCGAATGCGCGTCGCAGGTTCCCGGGTTCGGGGTCGGGTGCGCAGGCGAGGAGCCCAACGGCCGCGAGGCCGAGCGCGATGCGCTGCCCGTCTCGCACGCTAGGCCACCCGCACCTTTGTAAAGAGTTCGCGCCGGGGGCCAGCGACGTGTACCGGCCCCTCGAGTTCGAATTCGCCCTGCAGCCGAAGATCCGCCGACGAGGCCCCGACCGACACGTCGAAGTGTCCGGGCTCGACGATCCAGCCGTGTTCGGGGTCGTAGAGGGCCAGGCGATCGGTGGACACTTCGAAGACGATACGACAGCTCTGGCCGGGTTCGAGGCCGACTCGCTCAAAGCCCTTCAATTCGAGGACCGGCCGGCTGCTTGAGGCCACGCGATCGTGGAAGTAGAGCTGCACCACTTCGTCCCCCGCGCGAGGGCCAATATTGCGAAGCGTGAGGGCGACTTCGAGAGGGCCCTTCGTCGCGAGCGTTTGTGCCGAGAGCGCGAGGTCGCTGTATTCGAATTGCGTGTAGCTGAGCCCGTGGCCGAAGGGGAAGACCGGCGCAAGATCGGTGTCGAAGTAGGTGTCGCGCACCGGCTTGTGGTTGTAGAAGAAGGGTTGGGTGCCGGCGTGGCGGGGCAGGCTGACGGGTAGCCGGGCCGCCGGATTCACGGCCCCGGTGAGGACACTGGCGATGGCATGGCCGCCTTCTTCGCCCGGAAACCAGGCTTCGACGATGGCGGGCACCGCCTCGGCCATCCAGTCGAGGACAAAGGGGCGCCCGTTGGCGAGCACCACCACCGTGGGTGTGCCGCTCGCGACCACCGCCTCGACGAGTTCGCGTTGGCGCCCGGGGAGTTCGAGCGAAGCGCCGTCGTTGCCTTCGCCCACCGTGCCGGTACCGAGGATGCCCGACTGGTCGCCCACCACGCAGACGGCGAGTTCGCACGCAGCCGCGGCGCGCACCGCCGCCGCCAGGGCGTCGTCGTCTCCGTCTTCGATGCCACAGCCGCGCTCGTAAACGATCTCCACCTCGGGCAGCGCGGCCTCGAGACCTTCGCGCGCCGTCACGACGTGGGTTGCCTCGGGATCGGGCGCCCCTCCGGTCGGTTCCTTCCGGAACAGGCGGGCGATCGAGTCGATGTGCACCGGGTAGCTGTAGTCGCCGAGCAGTCCCTCGGCGCGGTCGGCGTTGGGGCCGATCAGCGCGATGCGCCGCAGGTCGGGAGACAGCGGCAGCAGCGGGTCGCCGCCATGGTGCGGCTCGTTCTGCAGCAGCACGATGGATTTCGAGGCGAGTTCCAGGGCCAGCGCGCGGTCGTCGGCGGTGTCGAAGGCTGCCGCCGCCGCTGTTTCGTCGACCAAACCCCCGTCCTCGAGGAGGCCGAGCCGCGCCTTCATCGAAAGCACGAGTGCTGCGAAGTCGTCGATCACCTTCTCGTCCACTTCCCCTGCGCGGACGGCCTCGACCAGCGGCGGACCGTAGGCGGCACGGTGGGGCAGCTCGGTGTCCATCCCGGCCTGCACCGACTGCACCGCGGCCTCGCGCGCGTCCTTCGCGGTGAAGTGCCGATTGTGTAGTTGGTCGATCGAGTAGTAATCCGAGACCAGCAGACCCTCGAAGCCGTACTCGAGGCGCAAGAGATCGTGGAGAATCTCGCGCGATTTTTGCACCGGGATGCCGTCGATCTGGCTGTAGGAATTCATCACCGAGTGGGCGCCGCCTTCGCGGATCGCCATTTCGAAGGGCACGCCGAAGACTTCGCGCAGCGTGCGCGGCCCGATGTGGGTGGGCTCCTGGTTGCGTCCGCCCTCGGAAGCCGAGTAGCCGATGAAGTGTTTCGGCGTCGCGATGCAGCCGCTGGCGAGGTCGTCGCCTTGCACACCCAGGACGTAGGCGGTGCCCATGCAACCCACCAGGTAGGGATCTTCGCCGTAACATTCTTCGACCCGCCCCCAGCGCGCGTCGCGCACCACGTCGACGTTCGGCGAGAGCACGTGCCGCACCCCGACAGCGCGCATCTGGCGGCGAATCACGGCGCCCATGCGCAGCAGCAGCGAGGGCTCGAAGCTCGCGCCGAGGCCGATGGCCTGGGGGAAAAGTGTCGCCCCCTTCACCTGCAACCCCGAAAGCCCCTCCTCGTGAACGATGGCCGGCAGGCCCGCTGGAGTCTCCTCCACCAGGAAACGTTGCAGCGCGTTCACCAGCGCGGCGCCCTCTCGCGGACCAAAACCCGCCGACGAGATCGGCCGCGTCAATTGTCCGAGCCCCTGTGCCAGGGCCGGTTTGGCGGCTTCAACGTCGCCCGAGCGGCCCCCGGTCACCGGAAAATCCGAGGTCAGCTGGGCGACCTTCTCTTCGAGGGAGAGAGCGGCGAGCAACTGCGGCACGCGGTTGTCGACGAGGCTCATTGGGCTTCGGCTTCCTTGCTAGCGGTGGCGGCGCACGAGATTTTCGAGGCGTTCCTGCCCCCCGGAGACGGGCTTCGGGTCGAGGCGCTGTTCTTCGACGAGAGCCGCGAGCTCCGCGAGGGTGCGCCGGCCTTCGAGGATCGCGCCCCCGAGTTCGTCGTTCCATCCCTGGTAGCGCGCCTCTACTTCGGTAGCGAGATCGCCGGCGAGGATCATGCGCTCGGCCACCAGCAATGCCTCGGCCAGGGTGTCGAGGCCGCCCACGTGGGCGTGAAACAGATCGAGGGGGTCGATGCTCTGGCGGCGCAGCTTGGCGTCGAAGTTGAAGCCGCCGTTGCCGACGCCGCCCGCCCGGAGGATCTCGTAAAGCGCGAGCGAAAGTTCTTCGACGCTGTTGGGAAACTGGTCGGTGTCCCAGCCGAGTTGCGGGTCGCCGCGGTTGGCGTCGATGCTGCCGAAGATCCCACAGGCCAGCGCTTGCGCGACTTCGTGTTGAAAGGAGTGCCCGGCGAGGGTGGCGTGGTTCACCTCGATGTTGATGCGAATCTCGTTCTCGAGGCCATTCGCCTGGAGGAAGGCGTATATCGCGGCCACATCGAAATCGTATTGGTGTTTTGTCGGTTCATGGGGCTTCGGTTCGATCAGCAGCGTCCCCTCGAAGCCGAGACGGTGCTTTTCCTCCACCACCATCTGCATGAAGCGACCGAGTTGCGCCGCCTCCCGGCGCAGGTCGGTGTTGAGCAGCGTCTCGTAGCCCTCGCGGCCGCCCCAGAGGACATAGTTCGCGCCGCCGAGGCGATGGGTGGCGGCGAGGGCCTGGGCCACCTGGGCCGCGGCGCAGGCGAAGACCTCGGGGTCGGGGTTGGTGGCGGCTCCCGCGGCGTAGCGTGGGTGACCGAAGAGGTTCGCGGTGCCCCACAGCAGGCGAACGCCTGTGGCCTCCATCTTCGCTTCGATGTCGTCGAGGATCGCGGCGAAATGCGCGCCGCTCTCGCGGAAACTCGCGCCTTCCGGGGCGACGTCGCGGTCGTGGAAACAGAAGAAGGGCACACCGAGCTTCGTGAAGAACTCGAAGGCCACGTCGAGTTTCTCGCGGGCTCGCGCCATCGGGTCGCCCTCGGCCAGCCAGGGCCGCGCGAAGGTGCCCTCGCCAAAGGTGTCGTCTCCCGGCCAGCAGAAGGTGTGCCAATAACAGACCGCCGGGCGCAGCTGTTCTTCCATGCGCTTTTCGAGAACCAGCCGGTCGCGTTCGTAGAAGCGGAAGGCCAGCGGGTTCGTCGATTCGGGCCCCTCGAAGGGGATGGACGCGACCTCCGGGAAGAAGGGGGCGCTCATTACTGTTTTCCTCGCAGGCGGGGGTAGAGGGCGCGGAACGTTTCGATGCGTTCGGTGGTGAGATCCCGAAGCACCGGGT
>CAJXIC010000176.1 GCA_913054385.1 uncultured Pseudomonadota bacterium | reverse complement strand
GCGACTGAGGCGGCCCGGCCCGCAACGCCGGCGGCGTGGAGGCGGCGCCCGGATTCGAACCGGGGATCAGGGCTTTGCAGGCCCGTGCCTTACCACTTGGCTACGCCGCCGCCGGGGGGGGAATATAAGAGGGCCGCAGGCCCCGTCAAACGTCCTGCAATCGCGCGGCTCAGTCACACACCGCGGCGGGGAGCGCGCGGTCGAGTCCGGCGACCCGGAGTACGATGCGCTCCCCCTGGATCGACACCGCCGCCTGCACCTCCGCCTGGGCGGCGTGACCAAAGCGCGCCAGCACCCCTCCCGGCCGCAGATCCCGCTTCACGCGGCAGAGCCACGCGCGATCGAACGCCGAGGGCACCAGCGACGCCACATCGAAGACCTCCACGGACCCGTCCGAGAGCCGCAACTGGCCCAATTCGAGGTCCACGTCGCGCACGAAGAAGGCCGCCTCCTCCACCTCGATCTGGCCGCGAAAATGCTTGACCTGGACGACGAACTTGCCTTCTTCGGGGGCCACCCGGACCGATCGATCGAAGAGCTGGCGCAGCTTCCGATTGAGGAGGGGCGCTCCCTCGTGGCTCCAGCGGCCGTCGTGGTGGAGCACCAACCCGAAGGGACGCAGCGGCGGCGGCGCGCCCGGGCCTGCTTTTCGCTCGCCACCGCCCATCGGGCCCGATCCCGGAGCCCTAAAACTCGACGTCGGCCGCTTCGAGGAGCTCCCCGATGCGGTGGAGGAAGGCGTTTGCCGGAGCGCCGTCGACCACTCGGTGATCGTAGGAGAGTGCGAGCATCATGATCGGGCGAATCACCAGCGCATCTTCGCCGTCGAGAGTCCGCACCACCGGACGCTTCACGATCTCGCCCATTCGCAGGATCCCCACCTGGGGCTGGTTGATGATTGCGAAGCCGTAGAGGTTTCCAGAGCGACCCGGGTTCGAGATGGTGAAGCTCCCGCCCCGAAGGTCGTCCGGGGACAGTTTTCGCGTGCGCGCGCGGCCCCCGAGGTCCTCGATCGCCAGCGCGATTCCCGTGAGCGAAAGCCGGTCCGCGTGACGCACCACCGGGACCACCAGTCCCTTTTCGGTCTCGACGGCGAGCCCCACGTGGATCTCCCGTTTCTCGACGATGTGGTCTCCCATCCAGGACGCGTTCAGCCGCGGAAATTCGCGCAGCGCGCGCACTACCGCGTGAACCACAAAGGGCAGGTAGGTGAGCTTGATGCCATGGGCCTGCAAGAAGGCCTGCTTCTGCTGACCGCGCAGCCTTGCAACGGCACCGAAGTCCACTTCCGCCACCGTGCCGACGTGCGGGCTGGTCCGCTTCGAGTAGACCATGTGCTCAGCGATCAGTCGGCGGTGGGGTGTCAGCGGGACGACACGATCTTCCGGTGTCTCGCTGTAGGTGGCATACGCAGGGGGCGCCGCGGAACGCTCACCCCGCTTCGGGACCGCGACACCGGGCGAAGGCTCGGGCTCGTCCACGTGCTTTAGGACGTCCGACTTCGTAATTCGTCCCCCGCCTCCTGTTCCCCGGACCTCCGCCAGATCGAGCTGCGCCGCTTCGGCGAGCCTGCGGGCGACCGGCGTGGCACCCGGCGGGGTCGGCGGGGGTGCTGGGGATGCCGCCGCCACCGCGGCTTGCGTCGGTGCTGGCGCTGCTTCGGGTTGAACCTCGACCAACACCTGCCCGACCACGATGGTTGCGCCCTCGGGCACCAGGATCTTCGCAATGATTCCCGCGACCGGAGACGGAATCTCGGCGTCGACCTTGTCGGTCGTGATCTCGACGAGCGGCTGATCGACCTGAACGCGATCGCCTTCGGCCACCAGCCACTCGGAGATCGTGCCCTCCACGACGCTCTCGCCGAGTTCGGGTGTGCTGACTTCGACCACCCCAATCCTCCCGGTCCGCCCAGTCCGACGCGGCGGTGCCCCCGAAGCCCTCGCCGACCGCAGCATAGCGGCTCTGGTATCCTCAAGCCGTCGCCTCGTCGGGCCCCGCACTCGCGGAAGCCACCCGAGGAAGGGGAGATCGCCAAGCCGTGGGTTCGCGCGGTTCCACCAAGAATTCGCCGGCTCGCCTCACGCTCGCGTGGGGCGTCCACCTCCTCACCGCCAGCGGTGCAGTCGTCGGCATGGTCTCGATCATGGCGATCCTCGCGGGCAACCTACCGCGTGCCGCGCTGTTGATGATGCTGGCACTCGCGATCGATTCCATCGACGGGACCCTCGCCCGCAAAGCGCGCGTGAAGCAACTGCTCCCCCGGGTCGATGGGCGCCGACTCGACGACATCGTCGACTTCCTGAATTTCGTCATCGTGCCGGTGGTGTTCATGGTCGCCAGCGGCCACCTCGGCTCCTGGGTCTGGGCGGGCATTCCGATCCTCGCGAGCGCCTACGGCTTCAGCCAGCAGGACGCGAAGACCGACGACGACTTCTTTCGCGGTTGGCCCTCCTACTGGAACATCGTCGCGCTCTACGCCTGGATGCTCGACCTGTCGGTGCTGTCGGGGACCCTCTGGACCGTGGGTCTCTCGATCGCGATCTTCATTCCGATCAAGTACGTCTACCCCAGTCGGGCTCGCTCGCTCAAGCGGACGACCAACGCACTCGGGATCGGCTGGGGAATTCTCATCAGTCTCGCGATCGCCTTCCCCCCTCTCGAACAGAATTTCCACCTCACTGCCGTCTCGCTCTTCTTCCCCGTCTATTACGTCGGCCTCTCCTTCTGGCTCGGTGGCCTGCAGGAGCGCGCGCGCGCCTTTCGCGCCGCGCGCGGCTAGAGCGCAGGCCTCGAGCGAAGTCGGAGCCGCCAGGTCCTCGTGAAACACCCGTCGCATCCAACAGGGGTCCTGCTCGTCAATCTCGGCACCCCCGACGCACCCGACGAGGCTTCGGTCCGGCGCTACCTGCGCGAATTTCTCGGGGACCCAAAGGTCCTCTCGATGCCCGCGCCCGTGCGTCTGGCGTTGCTCCACGGCTTCATCCTGCGCACACGCCCCAAGCTCACAGCCGCCGCCTACCAGAAGATCTGGACCGACGAAGGCTCACCGCTGGCCGTCGAGAGTCGGCGGCTCGCCACCTCGCTCGCCCGGACCCTCGGCGGCGACTACGCAGTCGAACTCGCCATGCGCTACGGCAACCCAAGCCTCAAACACGGCCTCGCGAGGCTTCGCGAGCGCAACGCCGAGGGGCTCCTGCTCGTACCGCTGTTTCCGCAATACGCGGAAGCCACCAGCGGCTCGATCAAAGCCCGTCTGGGCGAATTGCTCTCCGAATCCGAGGCGCTGCGAATGCTCACCCTGCCCGCGTTTTTCGACCGGCCGGGATGGATTGAGGCGGTCGCAAGGGCCGCGCAACCCGTTCTCGCGGAGGCGCCGGTGGATCACGTGGTGATGAGTTTTCACGGACTGCCGGAGAAGCACATCCGGAAAAGCGATCGGTCGGGATCGCATTGCCTCGCGAACGCCGATTGCTGCAACCGGATGAGCCTCGTGAATCGAGACTGCTACCGCGCCCAGGCCTCTGCCAACGCGCACGCCATCGCGTCCCGTCTCGAACTCGCCGACGATGCCTGGACCCTCGCGTTCCAGTCCCGCTTCGGCCGCTCCCCCTGGATCGGCCCGGCCCTCGACGAAGTGCTCCCCGATCTCGCGGCGCGCGGCGTTCGACGACTGGCGGTGCTGTGCCCATCCTTTGTATGCGACGGCCTCGAAACCCTCGAAGAGATCGGCATCCGCGCACGCGCTCGCTGGGGCGAACTCGGCGGCGAGCACTTTCGCCTGGCGCCCTGCCCCAACGCAGCACCCTACTGGGTGGACAGCCTGGCCGAGATGATCCGCGCCTGTGCCACCCCGGAGGCCAGCGCAGCCGTGACGGACACGCCGGAGCGATAGGCGCCAGCGAGTCCGAGCCCGGGGAGGTCCGTCAAACGCCGGTCGATCGCCGCGTCGAGTTCTCGATGCCGGACGCCGGGTTGGGCCACCGCCTTCGGCCAGCGCGTGAGCTTCAAGGACGTGGGTTCGGCCCGCAGTCCGAGTACGCGATCGAGTTCGCCGAGACAGCGCTTGCGCAGCAAGTCCTCGGGCAGCGTGACGACGTCCGGCGCCCGCACACCGCCCAGGATGCAGTGCAGGAGTTCGGCCCCCGGCGGCGCCCGGTCGGGAAACAGGCGGCTCATGAAGAGGCACCCCAGCAGGTCCATCCGGGCAGCGGCCGGCACCAGGAAGCCAAAGCCCTCGATCGACCGCTGCACTCCGCCGGGCTCGACACCGAGGGCAAGCGTCACGATCGGCGCGTACTCGATCGATGCGAGACGGGCGGCCAGTTCTGCGTCGACTGCGCCGGTGAGCCGCGCCGCGGCGTCTGCCGGCATCGCCAGGAGCAGGCCACGGCTGCGCACCACGGTTTCGCCCTCGGGCCCGCGCACCTCCGTGCGCCAGCCCTCCCGGTCCCGCGCAATCGCCTCGACCCGGGTCGCGAGTCGCGGGCGCAGCGCGAGACCCGCCGAAAGCGAGGCCGCGAGATCCGAGAGGCCACTCACACAGGACCAGATGCCCGGCCGACCCCGGGGCACGTTCCCCAGTCGATTTCGAATCGCCGCAGTGAGCGAACCCAGCAGGATCGACCCTCGGCGCCGCTCCGCGTCGACCAGCGAGGGCAGCACCGCCTCGGCACCGAGACGCTCCGGATCGCCGGCGTAAACACCCGTCAGAAACGGCGCCACGAGGTTCTCGGCGACTTCGCTGCCAAGGCGCCTGGTCACGAAGGCCGCGACCGACTCCCGCGACGCGTCTCCCCGCTGGATCAGCGGCTCACGCAAAGCCCTTCGCTTGGCCGCGGGGCCGAGCAGCTTCGAGCGAAACATCGAAACCAGCGACGTGGGCACGCGAACCAGTTTGCCCCCGGCAAAGAGCCAGCGGCTCTTGTTTTCGGCCGTGGCTCGCAGCGGCAGCGTCACCAGATCCTGGTCCACGAGCAACTGCTGGAGGCCTGCATCGATTCGGATCGTGTTCGGTCCCCGCTCGATGCGAAAGCCCCTTACCGAGTCGGTGCGCATGACCCCACCCGGAGCATCCCCCTCGTCGACGACCAGGACGTCGGTCCCGCCGCGCTCGAGTTCGAGGGCCGCCCCGAGGCCCGCCACCCCCGCCCCCACGACGAGCACTTTGGTGCGGACTTCGCGACTCAAGCGCAGGTCATTCTTGGAGCGACCGAACGGCGTCGGTGAAGGCCCTAACCCCTTCGACGGGCGTCTCGGGCAGACAGCCGTGCCCGAGGTTCAAGATGTGCCCGCGCGCC
>CAJXIC010000175.1 GCA_913054385.1 uncultured Pseudomonadota bacterium | reverse complement strand
GTTCCAAAGGGCGGAATCGAATGCGCCGCACCGAGCGTGGCAAGAACCAACGCCAGGCCGAGCAGCACCAGGTCTCGTCGATCCTTGAGGCTTTCGAGGATCACTGCCGCCCCGAGTCCGAGCAGGCCGCCCACCGCCATCGCCGCGAGCGCTCCCGCGCTCGCGCTGAGCGCGGCACCCGTCCCGAAGGCCAGGCTCAAGAGCACCGGGAAGGCGAGCAGTGCGGCCAGGTTGTTGTGGCCCACGCAGAGCAGCAGCGCCCGCGTGGCCGGTCCCTCGGATTCGACCTCTCGCAGCGTGACGAGCGTGGCGCTCGGAGCCGTGGCCACCGCCAACGCGGGCGCGACGACGGCCAGTCGCCAATCCCCGGTGAACACACCCACCGCGAGCGCGACGAGCCCTGCGGTGAGGCCGATTTCGGTTCCCGATAGCGCCCAGATCCGGGGACCGACCTGGCGCAGCGTACGAAACTCGAACTGGCCACCGATGCCGAAGAGCACGAAGCCGATGGCCAACTCGCTCACGATGTCGAGGACTTCGATGCTCTGCGCGTGGAGCAGCAGCGCCGAGCCCGGCGAATCCGTTGCGACGAATCCGGCCAGCGCATGGGGACCGAGGACGAACCCCACGATCAGGTAGATCGTGACCCGTGGTACACCGAGCCGGCCGGCCACGCGAACCGCCAGCAGGCTGACAAGCAGGGCGACCGCGATGGGGAGCAATGTCGAGAGGAGCGATTGCAGGCGGTGTCCCCCTGGTTCGACGGATGCCATCGGCTCGCGATGCGCGAAATCGCGACGGCACTGCCGAAGCGTATCGGGGGAAGGCGACCTCGGCGAGGACACATTGCCGCTCCGGTCCGACTCTGGTTGAATGCGGGTACGGCCAGGAGAAAAATCGACCCCGCTCTTCGCGGGGTCTCCGGGGGAGAGTCATGAGTCGACGTCCGCTCGCAATTCTGGGGTTGTGCCTGCTGGTCGGCGGAGTCGTCGGCTACTTCGTCATCGGTTCGCTGCTCTACGACACGGCCATCGGCCTCAACGCCTCGGCCTATCCGGTGGGGGCGGCCTTCCAGCATTTCGCGGAAGCTCTCGTCGGTACGCTTTCGAATACCGTTTCCGGGCTCGTCTGGGTGGCCGTCATCGTGCTCTTGCTTTTCGGGCTGTCCTTCGCCTGGATGCGCCACGCGGTACGCGCGAAGCAGGCCGCCGCTTCCGGCGATCTCGCGCGCCGCTCCTTTCTCGCCGGTACGGCTTCGGGGCTGGCGGCAGCGCTCGGCGCCACTGCGATGGGGGCCGGCGCAGGCCTGGCGCGCATGTTCGGGGGCGTCGGCAACCAGGGTCGCGGCTGGGACGAGCCCTTGCAGCAAATCTTCGGGGGCAACGTCACCTACACCCACCCCGAACCCCAGGCTTCGTGGGAAGGGAGCCGGGTGATGGCGCACCGTCGGCTCGGACGCACCGGCTGGGAAGTCTCCGACATCGCGCTGGGCACGGGGCGCATCTCGGGAGAGAAGGGCGAGAACATCGCGCGTCAGGCCCTCGACCGCGGGGTCAACTATTTCGATACCGCTCCTGACTACTCGGGTGCCGGCAGCGAAGAGGCGATGGGTCGCGCCATCCGCGGCGTGCGGGGCGACCTCTTCATTGCCACGAAGTTCTGTACGCCGCAGGGGCACCTTCCCGTCGGGACACCGGTGCAGGGTTATATCGACGCGGTCAACGGCAGCCTCTCGCGGCTCGGCACCGATTACGTCGACCTGGTGCACATCCATTCGTGCGACACCGTGGCTCGCCTGCTCGACCCGAACGTCCAGGAAGCCTTCGATCGCCTGCGCGAACAGGGGAAGGTCCGCTTCCTCGGCTTCTCCTCGCATACACCACGGCTGGTCGAGGTCGCCAACGCCGCCATCGATTCGGGCCGCTTCGATGTGATGATGTTGGCCTACCACTTCGGCATCTGGCCGCAGATTCCCGCGATCATCGAGCGCGCTCGCAGCCAGGCCGACATGGGTGTGGTGGCGATGAAGACGCTGAAGGGTGCCCGCCACCGCGGGCTCGAAGATTTCCAGCCCTTCGCCGACTCCTATAGCCAGGCCGCGCTCAAGTGGGCGCTTTCGAACCCGGATGTCTCGTGCGCCGTGGTTTCGTTTTTCGAGCTCCAGCACGTCAACGAGTTTCTCTTCGCTTCGGGGCAGTCTTTCGAACGCCGCGATGCCAGTCTGCTCGAGCGCTACGACCGGGAAATCGCCGGGACCCATTGCGCACCGCACTGCGGAGTCTGTCTCGACAGCTGCCCGGAAGGTGTTCCGATCGACGACGTGTTGCGACAGCGGATGTATTTCGAGGACTACGGTTGGGAGAAGATTGCGATCGAGCAGTATGCAAAGCTCGGAACGAATGCCTCGGCCTGCGCCAGTTGCCCTGCACCGTGCCTTACTAGCTGCCCGCTCAGCATCGACATCCGCGAGCGCAATGCGGGGGCCCACAACATGCTCAGTCTGACGGGATAGCGCGCGGCCCCTCGGACCGGCGCCGCTTGCCAGAGCGCGGCTGACCCCACTACCAAACCCTGCTGACGCAACGATCAGGCCCTCCTCTTGTAGGGGGGCGTCCCTCGCGTCACCGGGTTAGCGTTGGGCGCGATGCCGCTCCAGCGATCCATTGGACTGCTCGGGCTCACCTTTGTGGGGGTCAGCGGCATCATCGGATCGGGCTGGCTCTTTGCGCCGCTGCTCGCGGCGAAGCTCGCAGGTCCCGCGGCCATCGTTTCCTGGGCGATCGGGGGCGTATCGATGCTCGTCCTGGCGCTGTGTTTCGCCGAAGTGATCGGTGTCCTCCCGGTCGCGGGTGGTATCGTGCGGATTCCGCACTTCACCCACGGGGACCTCACGAGCAACGTGCTCGGCTGGTCCGCGTGGATCGGTTACAACACCGCCGCGCCGATCGAGACCATCGCGATGATGCAATACCTCGCGGATTTCTGGCCCTGGCTCTTTGACGGCGAATCGAGCCTTGCGGTGCTCACCACCGCCGGTGCCTGCTTCGCGGTAGCAGTTCTGGCCATTTTCGTCGGAATCAATGCTGTCGGTGCCTCCTTCTTTGCGCGTACCAATACCAGCCTCACCTGGTTCAAGCTCGGTATCCCGGTGGTCGTCGGCGGGGTGATCCTGTCCGCCCATTTCGAGCCCGCGAACTTCGCCGCTGTCGGAGGCTTCGCGCCCTTCGGTGTCGAGGGGATTTTCGCGGCAGTCTCGGGCGGGGGCATCATCTTCGCGTTGATCGGCTTCAGGCACGTCATCGATATGGCCGGCGAAGTAAAACGCCCGAACGTCACGCTTCCGGTAGCGCTCACGCTCTCGCTCGTTCTCTCGATGGCGATCTACGCCCTGGTCCAGATGGCCTTCCTCGGAGCGCTCACGCCGAAGGACCTCGCCGGCGGCTGGTCGGAACTGCACTTCGGGCACGATCTCGGTCCCATGGCGGCCCTCGCCGGCGCGCTCGGCATCGGCTGGCTCTCGATGGTCCTGATGGCCGGAGCGGTGATCGCCCCTTTCGGCGGCGGCCTGGTCTCGACGGGTTCGATGTCGCGGCTGGCGTATGCCCTCAGCCAGAACCGGCTGCTGCCCGGATACTTCGACGCGCTCTCGCGTCGCGGGGTTCCGCTGCGCTGCATGGTTCTAAACTTCGTTTTCGGCGCACTCGTCGTTAGCTTTGTGTCCTTCGAAGAGGCGGTGGCGCTCAATAGTGCGGCGATCACGCTTTCGTTTTGCGCCGGACCGATCGCGGTCTACGCCCTGCGCTCCCAGTACCCCGACGCGCCGCGGCGCTTCAAACTGCCGGTGGTCTCGGTGTTGGCGCCCCTCGGCTTCATCGTCGCGACGCTGATCGTCTACTGGAGCGGCTGGGCGACCACCTGGCGGTTGGGCCTCGTGATCTTCGCCGGCCTGCTCTACTACTTGGCCCGCAAAGTCGGCGACCGCAGTGCCCTTGGCGATCTCGATCTCGCGGAGGGTCGCTGGATGATTCCCTATGGCCTGGGGATCGGGGCGCTCTCCTATCTCGGGGGTTTTGGCGGCGCGGGCCTGGTGGTCTTCCCCTGGGACACCGGGTTATTGGTGATTCTCGCGCTCGGCTGCTTCACCTACGCCCAACGCTGCCGGTTGGGGAACGAGAAGGCGGCGCTCTACCGCGAGCGCTACGCCAGCGAGCTTCCGGCCGACCTCACACCGCTGTGAGCCGCGCGGTGCCGGGGATGCTTTGCGTCGCACTTTTCGTGGCGGTCGTGCTTGCCGCCTCGCCCGCGGCTTCCGAGTCCGCGAAGGAAGAGCGTTCTACCGGGGAGGCCGACACCGGGATGGATCACGTCCCCGGCGAGCGCGTCTTCGACCGCGACACCGCCGTCTTCGAGGATAAACCGGGCCCGCAACGCCGCAAGCTAGGCCCGGCTTCGGGGCGGCTGGTGATCCCCGAGCCGTGGGTGATCGTGCCCGAGCGCTTCCGCGTGGGAAGCCACGAACTCGAGCTCCACCTGCTCGGCTACATCAAGCTCGACGGGCTACACGACTTCGAGGCGAACGGCCTCGGGGTGGGCTTCCCGAACGAGTTCCTGCCGGCGCAGATTCCACCGAAGGGGTCGCTCGCGGCCAGGAACCGTGGGCGTTGGGGCTTTACCGCCAATTCGTCGCGCCTCGAGATCGGTGTTGGCACGACGACGCCCCTCGGTAAAGCCGGTGGGCTCCTCGATTTCGACTTCATTCGCACCCTGAGCGGTCGCCCGGCGTTCCAGCTGCGCCAGTTATACGCGACCCTCGGCCCCCTCCGCGTCGGGCAATCATGGACCACCTTCCTCAACGTCGAATCGATCCCCAGCACTCTCGACTACCAGGGACCGAACGCGATCCCCGAGGTGTGGCAACCGCTGGTGCGCTGGACCCAGCCCCTCGCGGTAGGGCCGTTGCGCGAATATTCGCTTGCGAAGGAGTTCGAGTTCGTGGTGGCGGCCGAGGAGGCCGACCCGCAGCTCACGCTTCCGGTGGGTGTCTCTTCGCGTGACGATGTTCCCGACATCGTCGCGAACCTTCGCTGGCGCCGGGAGCGTTCGAGCGTCTGGGTCGCGGGGATCTACCGGCGCTTCGAGGCGCGCGGCGCGGGTGTCGACGCCTCGGCAAACGGCTGGGGACTCCAACTCACCGGGAATATCGAGGTCGATCCCTTTCCCTACCTGCAGTTCGGTGTTCTCTATGGAAAGGGGCTCGGTCGCTACTTCAACGATACCGGCGGACTCGATGTCGACGGCTGGGTTTCTCC
>CAJXIC010000174.1 GCA_913054385.1 uncultured Pseudomonadota bacterium | reverse complement strand
CCCCGCGCAGCGCGCCTAGAAGACGCGGAAGCGTTTTTGGACGTGGCGCGCGCGCAACGCGATTTCTTCGGCGCGCTCTTCGGGAGTCACCGTGGGCGTATCCGAGGGCAGGTGTGCGCGGATTTCGTCGAAGCGAACCTTCGTGGCGGAGATGCTCGGCCAATCCTCGGGCGGCGGCGTTTCGCTGTAGGCCCAGCGCGGGGTGAGGAAGCCCTCGCGATGTCCCGCGGTGTCGAGCCAGTTCGGTACACCGGGGTCGCGGTGTGCCACCACGAGGCGCGCCACGCCATCGGCATCGGTGTGCATCTGCGCCCCGTTCAGGCTGCCCGTGCGGTGGCCGTACTCGAGCGACTCGCCCCAGAGGTTTCCGAGTTGGAAGCCCACGTACTGCGCCGGACGCCGCACGCGGTTTTCAATCACCAGCGCTTCGTCTTCTTCTAGTTCGAAGACGCCGCCCGCGTAGAGGTTCGTTCCCATGCCACCGCCGGTGGCACCGGAAGCGGCGTTCATCTCGTTGAAGGCATTGCGCGGGAAGGCGTAGCCGGGGAGGGTGCCCTTGCGTTCGCCGTACGTCCCCATGAGGACCGTCCAGAAGGCGTTCCAGAAGTGCATCTGGCCGCGCACGATTTCGCCGCAGCGGCGAAGTTCGTCCGCCGCGCGGGCTGCGTCGTAGGGGGGCGGGGCGCTGCCGCGGTGGGCCGGCTGCTCGATCTCGAAGTGGATGGCCTCCTCGTTCTGCCAGTCGTAGAAGAGTTGGCGGCCGCTCAAGTAATTCGCGTAGCGCTCCTTGGGCACCGAAGGATCGAAGGGATGCGGGCGATTGAGCACGGCGAGAGTCGACATGAAGTTTCCTCGGTGGCCCGCCGGCCGCTCGGGCGCCAGCAAGATTTCGAAGTGGCCATCCGCGTCGACTTCCAGCGCGCCGCCATCCAGCCAGCCGGTGCGCGCGCGCACGCCGGGCGTGAGTTCGCGCAGGTCGCCCGAGTCGCCGGTGAGCGGACCGGCGGTGGCTTCGAAGATCAGGTAGTGCGGCGCCTTCGGGCCATTCGCCGCGGGCGTCTCGCCGCGCCAGTGGCGGCAGTCGGCGACGCGCCCGCGCAACACGTTCTGCTCGCGGCCGTCGATCGGGGCGAAAAAGTAGATGGCGTCGGCGTTGTCGATGGTGGCGCGGTTGGTGATCGAGAGCGCGTTGCGAAAACTCGGACGCGCAGGGTCTTCGCCGAAGGCGCGTTCAATCGCGCTGTGGAGGAAGCCGGCGAGGTAGCGGTAGCCCTCGGCGAGGTTCTGATCCGAGGCCGGCGGCGGCATCAGCTCGGGTTGATCGATCGCTTCGCGGGCGCGCTCGAGATCCGCGATCAGTTCATCCCAGGCCGCCTTCAATGTGTCGCGGGCTTCGTTCTCGGTCATGCGTTCTCCCTGCCTTGACGGTACCGGGGAAGGGACAGGGACGTTGTTGCTTTCCCGTAGGCGCGCAAGCCTGCGGGCCTACGGGAAAGCAACAAAGCAACAACGTCCCTGTCCTTTCCTGCAATTCCCCGCGGGGCTTCGGGCGTGCGGGCGATGTGCGCCTTCTCTGCAGAAACCCCGACACCCCACCGCCTGTTGGGGCCACTGACCTTCGACCCAATGTGTCGAGCGGGAGCCCTGTATGCGCGCGCGGTTGATGGCGATTTCGCCGGCGGTGATGGTGTGTTTCGCGGGGCTCGGCCTCGTGACCACGGCGCTCTACGCCCAACTGCTCGCCTTCGATTTCGTCCGCTACGACGATCTCTTCTTCGTGGTGGAGAACGCGCGAGTGAAGCAGGGACTCACGCCCGGCGGCTTCTATTGGGCGCTCACTAGCGGGAGCCTCGCCAACTGGCATCCGCTCACCTGGCTCTCGCACATGCTCGACGTCGAAGTCTGGGGCATGAACGCGTCGGGACACCACGCCACCGCCGTCGGCTTGCACGTGGCGAACACGCTGCTGCTCTTCGCAATCTTGCGGGGCATGACCGGCAGCGCCTGGCGCAGCGTCGCGGTGGCCGCGCTGTTTTCGTTGCACCCGCTCCACGTCGAATCCGTGGCCTGGGTGTCGGCACGCGGCAACCTGCTCTCGAGCTTCTTCGGGCTACTCGCCATGGCGGCGTGGGTCGCTCGCGTGCGCGGTTTCGAAATGCTTCGACTGGCCGCTGGCCTGCGCGTCTCGACCCGCACCCTCGCGGTGGTCGCCTTCGGGCTTTCGCTGATGGCAAAGCCCATGTGGGTCACGCTTCCCTTCGCCCTGCTGCTGCTCGACTACTGGCCGCTGGGTCGGCTGCGCGGCGGACCGGAGCCGGTGCGCAGCGACGCACCTGTCGTGCGCCACTCGGTCTTTGAATTGGTACGCGAGAAGGCACCGCTCTTCGCACTCTGCGCGGTGTCGGCGATCATCACCTACAGCGTGCAGGCGCGCGGCGGAAACATGGGGACGAACGGCGAAATGCCGCTGGTGTTGAGGCTCGCCAACGGTGTCGTCTCCTATGCGCGCTACCTCGGAAAGACCCTGTGGCCGAGCGAACTCTCTCCGCTCTACCCCCACCCCTATATCATCGGGAGCGGCGCCGATCCCTTTAGCGCGTGGCAGATCGGCGGCGCTGCGTTGTTGCTCGCCGCACTCAGCGCGGGGGCGGCGCTGCTCTGGAAGCGTCTTCCCTACGTGACCATGGGTTGGCTGTGGTTCGTCGGGACGCTCCTGCCGGCCATCGGCTTCGTGCAGATCGGGATGCAGGCAATGGCGGATCGCTACACCTACATCCCGTTGATCGGCCTCTTCGTAGCGGTTGTCTTTGGGCTCGGTGATCTGGCAAGACGCCTCGGTCGACACGGCCCCGCGATCGTGGGTTCGGCGTTGGCATTGGTGATCGCGATTCTCGGCGTCGTTTCGCACCAGCAGTCACAGCACTGGCGCGACGCTCACGCGCTCTCGAGTCGCGCCGTTGAAGTGACGCCGACGAACTCGGTGATGCTCGTGGGGCTCGCTGCCAGCCTTGCCGAGCGCGGCAACGAGGCCGCCGCCATCGATCTCTTCCAGCGCGCCCTCGACATCCATCCGAACTTCGGTCTGGCCCATGCGAATCTCGGGCGGATCCACAAGTCGCGCGGTGAAGCGGGTGCGGCTCTTGCCGCCTACCGCAAGGCGGTCGAAGTCGATCCCCTAAACGCTCTCTTGCACTTCGAACTCGGCCGCACGCTGGCGCAAATCGGGCTCCTCAAGGAAGCGGTCGAGAGCTTCGAAGCGACGCTCGCACGCGTCCACGGCCGGCCGGGCGAGCCCCGCCACGCCGACATCTACCTGATGCTTGGTAACGCCTTCCACCAGTCGGGAGAGGTGACGCGCGCGGCCGCGCATTATCGCCGGGCTCTCGCGGCCGCGCCGGAACGCGCGCCGGAATTCCGCCTCTGGATCGAGCGCGCCGAGCGCGAGCAGCGCCTGGCCGGTGGCACGCCGCGTTATGCGCGCCGTGCTGCGCGGGCGACCGCCGCTCCTACGCGTTTCACGATGCCCGTGACACCGATCTCCGCCCGCCCGGTGCGCTTCTAGCTTCTGCGCCTTCGTAGTCGCGCGACCCCCACCGCCGGGCCCAGGGGCGTGGGGGGTGCCAGGGCAACGAGCCCGACACTCGCCGCCGCGAACTGCAGTGCAGCGGCCGCGGAGATCCCGGGCTCGGGTGCGGGGGTCGCGACGCGTTTCGCCGATTTCGCGGACCGCGAAGGTGGCTGCGGCGTCGGTATCGGTGGCGGCGGAACGGCGTTGCTGGCTGCCCGTGCGCAGGTGCTCGAGGGCGACTTCGGCCGGGTCGAAGGCGCGGGCCTCGGCGGCGGCGAACACCGGGATTCCCAGCGCACCGATCAGGCACAGCAGTGTAGGAGCAGCAAGACGCATCGACTTCAACTGAGGCTCATCGCGGAGCGGAGCCGCTACGAGGGGAGGGTAGCCCACGCCGGCAGAGCCCCAAAATACGTTCGCTACGTTCCGTTGTTACGCGCCGCTGCCTCAAGCACACCGAGGAGTTGATCGAATGATCCTCAAGACCCTCCAGCGAATCGTCGCCAGCGAGAAGTGGATGCGTCGGCTCTCGCCCGCGATGGGTCCGCTGAATCCCTTCTTGCCCGAACATCGAGCCGACCCCTTCGCCAACTGGAACCGCCTGCGCGAGGAGTCGCCCGTCTTCTACAGCCGGGCATTCGGGGCCTGGTTCGTCACGCGCTACGACGACTGTCTCGAAGCGCTCGCGGGGGGTGCCCTCTCGTCCGACCGCAGCGCACTGCCCGTGATGGGGATGGTGCGTTTCTTCAACCGCAACGAGCCCGAATTTCTCGGCTTCATGCAGCGGAACCTGCTGATGCTCGAGGGCACCGAGCACCGGGGCTTGCGTGGCCTGGTTAGCAAGGCCTTCACGCCGAGGCGCGTGGCCGCTTTGCGCCCGCGGTTGGAGGCGCTGGCCGACGAACTCCTTGACGGGCCCGCCCGCGAGGGCCGCATGGAGTTGGTGAACGACTTTGCCTACCCCTTCCCGGTCACGGCAATCGCCGAGTTGCTGGGTGTCCCCAGCGAGGATCGTGGGCGCTTCCACGCCTGGACCAGCGATCTCGTGCAGTTCCTCGACCCGTTCCAGGGAAGCGACGGCCCCGAGCCGATGCGCCGGGCGACCCGCGAACTCTACGCCTACTTTCGGCCGCTTCTCGCTGAGCGTCGCGCCGAGCCCCGCGACGACTTGATGTCGGCGATGATCCAGGCCGAGGAGGACGGGCGGCAACTCAACGAGAAAGATCTCCTCGCACTGTGCGTGTTGCTGCTCGCTGCGGGCCACGAAACCACCGCCAACCTGATTGGGAACTCCGTCGTCACCCTGTTGCGAAACCCCGACGAGCGCAAGCGTCTCCAGGAGGACGACTCGCTCTGGCCCACTGCGGTGAACGAGTTTTTGCGCTTCGAGAGTCCGATCCAGTTGACCGACCGCGCGGTCCAGCGCGATTGCGAATTTGGGGGAAGGGTGTTCAAGAAGGGCCAACTCGTGGCGGTCGGCCTGGCAGCGGCCAACCGCGACCCGCGCCAGTTCGAGGATCCGGACCGTTTCGATGTCGGACGCACCCCGAATCAACATCTCGCCCTCGGACACGGCAATCATTTCTGCCTCGGGTCGCAACTCGCGAAGCTCGAAGCGGAAATCGCACTCTCCGCCCTGCTTCGACGCTTCCCGGACTTCAAGGGTTCCGCCGATCCGCCCGCCTGGCGGCGCTCGATGACGCTGCGCGGGCCTGCCGCGCTGCCGCTGGAGTTCTAGGCCCGAAATCGGGAAAATCGGGGACGGGTTTTCTTTTTTTCCTTTTGTCCTTTTCCGCCCCGGGAGCGGTCCGGGCCCCATTCGCGACGGCG
>CAJXIC010000173.1 GCA_913054385.1 uncultured Pseudomonadota bacterium | reverse complement strand
TCGCCGGCCTGATCGCCGTGCTGCTGCTGGTGGGCTTTGGCAGCGGCATCGTGCTCCACGGCCAGCAGAGCACCGAATTGCGCAACCAGACCGCCCAACTCTACCGGGGGGCATTCCCGGATCAGCCGGTACCGCGCAACCCGATCGGCGCCCTGCGCCAGCAGATCGACGCCACCGACGAACGCGCAGACTTTCTCGGCGCCTACGGCCCGATGCACTCCGCCCTCGATCTGCTCGCCGAGATCTCGCGCCGCGTGCCGACCGAACTCGACGTCAGCTTCGACGAACTCAATATCGACCGCCGCGTGATCCGGATCAAGGTGCACGCCGAGAGCTTCGAAGCCGTCGACCGCCTCACCGGGGCGCTCGTCGAGGCCCCGTCCTTCCGCGACACGAAAGTCGCCGGGGACATCCAGAACGACAAACGAAGGGGCGGGGTGACCTTCAACCTCAACATTCCCAT
This sequence comes from uncultured Pseudomonadota bacterium, assembly GCA_913054385.1. Taxonomy (GTDB): domain Bacteria; phylum Myxococcota_A; class UBA9160; order UBA9160; family UBA4427; genus JAYGCV01. Next base: position 4,981 of record CAJXIC010000173.1, on the reverse strand, counting down.
CGACCGCGGGGGCCCCTCGTGAGCCATTGGCTCGACCTGCTCCGCACCTTCTGGCGAAACCTCTCGGGCCGCGAGCGGAGCCTGGTCTCGATCGTCGGTGTGGGCGGCTCGGCGCTGGCCGTCTTCTTCCTGGGCGTGAGCCCGATCCTCGCTGCCTACCATCAATCCCAGGAAGATGTCCTGGGTGCCGAGTCTCAGTTGGCTGCGATGGTCCGTCTGCGGCACGAGTACGACACGGCCCACGCGCGGCTCGCGGCCCTGGAAACCCGCATCCAGACCAACAAGGACCACCGGAACGTCCTCACCCTGCTCGAGTCGCTGGCCTCGAAGGAGGGCGTGACGGTCGAGTCGATGAAGGAACGCCGCGCTGGCACCAACGAGTCCTATCGCGAGCAGCGCGTCGAGGTCGTCTTGAAGAACGTCACCCTCGAGCAAGCGGTGAAGTACCTCCACGGCATCGAATCCGCGAAGCGCCCCTTCTCGGTGAAGAGCCTTCGACTCAAGAGCCGCTCGGACGATTCAAAACTGCTCGACGTGACCTTCAGCGTCTCGTCCTTCGAGCCGATCTAGCCCGCATGGCGCTCGAAGGGCTCACCGCTGGCGACCTCGTCCCGCGCCTCTTGCGCGGGGCCGCATGGAGCGGCGCCACGCTTGCGCTCGTGGCCTTCTTCGTCTACCTGGGTTTCCCCTACGGCCTGCTGGTGGACCGCTGGATCGCCGAAGTCGAATCGGGCCAGCCCGTCGCGATTCGATACCAAGAGGTTTCGGCGCAGCCGGGGTGGCTCGGACCTGGGATCGTCGTCCAGCAGGGCAGCGTGCACCTCGAATCGGGCGCGGTGATCGAAATCGACGAACTCTTCGTGCGCCCGGCCTGGTCGCTCGGCTGGCTGCGCGGCCACCCGAGCATCCACTTGGACGCTCAAAGCGGCGACGCACGCCTCGAGGCCTTCATCGAGGCGCCCCTCCACCTGCGCGGACAACTCGAGGACTTCGACCTCTCCCGCCTCGACGCCCCCGGCGCCCTCGGGCGCGCAGACCTCAAAGGCCGCACGCGAGTCGAATTCGACCTCCGTCGCGATGCAGACGCCGGTTGGCAGGGGACCGCCCAACTCGCCATCGCCGACGGCTCCTTCAAGCCTCCGGACGTCGGCATCGCGATCCCCTACGAGCGTCTCGAGGCGACGCTACAGATCACTCCGGCTGGCTTGCTCTCCATCGAATCCAGCGAGATGGAAGGCAAGCACTTTTCGGGCTCGGCCAGTGGAACCATCCAACTCGGTGACACCGGCGGGGCCGACGCGCTCGATCTCGACTTCGAACTGAAGGTGCCCGACCGGGCGATCCGAAACGCGCTGCGCAACAACAAGATCCACGTCGATCCCACCGGGCGCGGTCGTATTCACTTTTCCGGGACGCTCGCGAACCCGGTCTACCCGTAGCTTCCGGCCCGGGCCATCCCCCATGACGACACCCTCGGACGAACTCCAGAAAATCTTTCGCACGCTCGCGGACCCGACGCGTGTGCGGATCCTGCGCCTCGTCGAGCGCGAGCCCCTGGTCGTCCAGGAACTGATGGAAGTGCTCGGGATGCCGCAGTCAAAGATCTCGCGGCACCTCGGCGTGTTGCGCGAGGCGGGGCTGGTGACAGACCAACGCGACGGCACCTTCGTGGTCTACCGCTACGAGCCGCCGACGAGCACAGCCTGGCAGGACGCCTGGAAGCTGGTGGTACGTCAACTCGAATCCGATTCCACCGCCCAGCGCGATGTCACCGCCCTGGCCCGCGTCGTGCAGGAAAGGGCGAAGCAGGCGCGAACCTTCTTTGACCAGGTGGGCGCCGAGTGGGACGGGATCCGCAGTGTCTTCAACGACTCCGAATTGCGTGCACGCGCCCTGGCCCGGCTCGTCGAGCCACAGCTTCGCGTCCTCGATCTCGGAACCGGCACCGGCATCCTGGCCCTCGAACTCGCGGGCCTCGGCGCCTTCGTGATCGGCGTCGACAACTCCGACGCAATGCTCGAGGCCGCGCGCCGCAAATGGGATGCCGACGCCCCGCCTTCGGGTACGCTGACGCTGCGCAAGGGGGACGCCGGCGAACTTCCGCTGGGGGACGGGGAAGTCGATGCGGCCATCGCCCACATGGTCCTGCATTCTTTGCCCTCGCCCGAGGGCGCGCTCCTCGAAATGGGCCGCTGTGTGCGGCCCGGGGGCCGGGTGGTGGCGATCGATTTCCTGCCCCACTCCTTCGAGTGGATGCGCACCGAACTCGGCGCGCTCTGGCTCGGCTTCGAGACCGATGTCGTGCGCGGCTGGTTCGCCGCGGCCGGCCTCGGCGAAGTCCACCTCGAAGTCTTCGAGCCCCAACGCGGCGCGCGCGAACTGCCGGGCACCTTCATCGCGTCGGCCACCGTGGAATAACCCCCGACTTGGCCCTGCGTGCTGTCCTCTTCGACGCTGTCGGCACTCTTTTCGAACTCCGCGAACCAGTCGGAGTCTGTTATTCGCGCGCCGCCGCAGCCCGGGGCGTCACGCTCTCGGGTGCGCGCCTCGAAGACGCCTTCGCCCGCTACCTGAGGGCCGCCGACCCCGCCCCCGGAGCGCCGGGTGGCCCCGAGGCGCTTCCCGAAAACGAGCGCGCCTGGTGGCGCGGGGTGGTGCGCGGGACCTTCCGGTCGGCGGACGCCACGCTGCGCTTTCCCGACTTCGAAGCGCTCTTCGCCGATCTTTGGGACCATTTCGGGAAGCCTGCGGCTTGGCGACTGCGTGAGGGGGTCGCCGTCGGTCTCGACAGCCTGGCGAGCGCCGACCTGGGGATCGCCATCGTCTCGAATTTCGATCACCGGCTTCCGGCCCTGCTCGAAGGGCTCGGGCTGCTCGCAAAACTCGAGTGCGTGGTGCTGCCGTCTTCCTGCGGGGCCCGAAAGCCCGACCCCCTGCCCTTCCGCGCAGCCCTCGATGCACTCGAGGTGCCTGCCGCCGATTGTGTCTACGTCGGCAACGACCCCGCCCTCGACCTCGATGCGGCGCGCGCCACCGGGATCGCGGCCGTCGATGTCGAAGCACTCGACTTCGGGCCCGAACTCGGGGCAACGATCCAGGCAGCCGCTACCCTCGCAGTCCGCTAACGGAGAACCCCACCGCATGAGCGACCGACCGCACGCGATCGAATTCTTCGACGAGCGCTTCGGGCTCGATGCCGCGGGGCTCGAAGGCACCCTGGCCGATGCCCTCGGCGGGGGCATCGACTACGCCGACGTCTTCTGCGAATACAGCGTCTCCGACTCGGTGGTGCTCGAGGAGGGGATCGTCAAGCAGGGCGATCGGCACGTCGAGCAGGGCGTGGGGATCCGCGCCCAGAGCGGCGAACGCCGGGGCTACGCCCACTCCGACGAGATCAGCCTGGCAAGCCTGGCCGACGCCGCCCGCACCGCCCGCTCGATCGGCAGCGGCGGGGGTCGCAGCGCATCGGTGGCGCTCGCTTCCCGCGAAACCCGCGGCGACTCGCTCTACCCGGTCGCGACGGCCCCCACCTCCGTAGACGTCTCGAAGAAGGTGAAGCTCCTCGAGGCGATCGATGCCCATGCGCGGCAACAGGAGCCCCGGGTCGTCCAGTTGACGGCCAGCGCGACTTCCCAGTACCGCCGCCTGCTGATCGCCGGCAGCGAGGGGGAGGTGGTCGGCGACACCCAACCGCTGGTACGCCTCAACGTCCAGGTGATCCTCGAGGACGCCACCGGGCAGCGCCGCGAGGTGGGCTATCAGGGCATGGGCGGGCGCTACGACTTCGAGCGACTGCAGGACCCCGAAGCATGGAAGCCGCTGGTCGACGAAGCCCTGCGCATTGCGCGCACCAATCTCGGAGCCCAAGCCTGCCCGGCGGGAACCATGGACGTGGTCCTCGCGCCGGGTTGGCCGGGCATCCTGTTGCACGAAGCCGTGGGGCACGGACTCGAGGGCGACTTCAATCGCAAGGGCACCTCGGCCTTCTCCGACCGGCTCGGCCAAAAAGTTGCCGCCGAGGGGGTCACCGTGGTCGACGATGGCACACTGCCGGCGCGCCGCGGCTCGATCAACATCGATGACGAGGGCACGCCCAGCCAACGCAACGTGCTGATCGAGAACGGCGTACTCACGGGCTACTTGCAGGACCGCCTCAACGCGAAGCTGATGGGAGTCCAGCCCACCGGCAATGGCCGACGCGAAAGCTACGCCCACCTGCCGATGCCGCGGATGACCAACACCTTCATGCTCGCCGGGCAGGACGACCCCGAAGAGATCCTGCGATCGGTAAAAAACGGTCTCTACGCTGTCTCTTTTGGCGGCGGCCAGGTCGACATCACCAGCGGAAAGTTCGTGTTCAGCGCGAGCGAGGCCTATCGCATCGAGGACGGCCGCATCGGCGCACCGCTCAAGGGAGCGACGCTGATCGGAAACGGGCCCGAGGTGCTCCAGCGCGTGCGCCGGATCGGCAACGACCTGGCCCTCGATCAGGGGGTCGGCACCTGCGGAAAGGATGGCCAGAGCGTCCCGGTCGGCGTGGGTCTCCCGACGCTGCGCATCGACGCCATCACCGTCGGCGGCACCGAGAGCGCATGAGTGGCTTCGAGCAGCATCGCGACTGCGTCGAGCGCGCGCTCGCACGCGCGCGCGAGACCGGGGCCGACGCCGCAGACGCTGTGCTCGTCGAGGGCGATTCGCTCGAGGCACGGGTGCGCGGCACGGAGATCGACTTCGTCTCCCAGGCGAAGGAACGCTGCCTCGGTGTGCGTGCGCTGGTCCGCGACGCCAGCTCCGGCGGGCTGCGCTCGGCCATCGCCTCGACCACCGACCTCAGCGCCGACACCATTCTCGAAACCGCCGCCCAGGCGGTCGCATTGGCACAGCACACCGCGCCCGACCCCCACGCCGGCCTGCCCGAGGAAACCCCGGCGACAGGCTTGCCGGACCTCGGACTCTTTGACCCGAGCGACCGCAACGTCTC
>CAJXIC010000172.1 GCA_913054385.1 uncultured Pseudomonadota bacterium | reverse complement strand
TGAACCCGCCTGGGTAGCCCGGGTCGGCGAGACCTTGGCGGAGGTCCTGGGACGCTCCCTCGAAGAAACCGCCGCGATCACGCGAGAGAACACCCAGGCCCTATTCGGCCTGGACCCGGGCGCGACGCTCCCGGCCAGAAGCCCCGAGGCACCCGCCCCCCAGGAGGACGCATGACCGAAACCGCTTCGCTCCTCGAAATGACCCGCGAAATGGCCCTCGATGCGGGCCGCATCCAACGCGAGTCCTACGAGCAAGATTTCCTGATCGAATCGAAGAGCGCGAAGATCGACCTGGTGACCTCGGTCGATCGCGAATGCGAGGCCCGGATCATTCGACGAATCCAGGCCGAGCGGCCGGACGACGCGATCCTCGCCGAAGAAGGGGGCGGAGAGGATCGCCCGGGAGCGGAGTGGCGCTGGGTCATCGACCCTCTCGACGGCACCACCAATTACGCCCACGGCTTCCCGCGTTTCTGCGTTTCGATCGGCATCGAGCACCGCGGCGTCACGGAAGTCGGGGTCGTCTACGACCCACTCCTGGACGAACTTTACAGCGCCACCCGGGGCGGCGGTGCCTGGCTCGGCGAGCGAAGGCTCGCGGTTTCCAGGGAGAGTCGGCTCGACCACGCCCTGGTGGCCACTGGTTTCGCCTACGACGTCCACAAGAGTCCCGACGACAACTTCGCCAACTTCGCGCGCTTGCTCAAGGCGGCGCGCGCGGTGCGGCGCGACGGCAGCGCGGCTCTCGACCTCTGCTACGTCGCGGCAGGTCGCCTGGACGCCTACTGGGAGTTCAAGCTCCACGCTTGGGACGTCTGCGCCGGGACCTTGATCGTGACCGAGGCCGGCGGCAGCGCGAGCGACCTCCACGGCGAGCCCCCGCCGCCCTCGGGTGCCGCGATCATCTCGTCGAACGGTCTGCTCCACGACGAAATCCTCGCCCTCCTCCGCGAATAGCCGCGCGGATCGGGGCCCGATCCGCGGCTACTCGCGCGAGCGGAAGGACTCCTGGAAGCGGGCGTAGTCAAGAGGCAGGTCCCGGGCGAGGTCCGGCCCGACGCGGTAGAGCGTTGCGCCCCCGGCACGGCGTACCACCACCCCCCGCTCGAGGTCGAAAGGACCGAAGTCGAGTTGCGCCAGCTCTCGGGGCTGGCCATCGTCGTCGACACCGCCGTAGATCCGATAGGTCGCGACCGCGGGGAGAAGTCCCAGGCCCTCGAGCTCGCGTCGCCCGACCCCCTCTGCCAACACCTCGTCCGCATCGAGATCCGCAAGCACCGAGAGACTGCGCGAGGGAACACCCGCCGCCATCGCCTCGGGGGTCATCGCGCTCCAGCCCTCGGGGCTTCGCTGCATTCCGACCGTCACGGCGGTGCCGTCTTTCATGCGGAACACCGCTTCGTAGAAGTCGACCTCGCTCGGATCAAAGCGCGCCAGCGCGCGATCGCGAAAATCTTCAAAGCGCACCGGCCACTCGAAGACCCGCGCCGCGTCCACTTCGAAGATCGCGCCGCGATCCCCCTCAACGAGCCGAAGCCTGCCCCCGCGCGATGCAGCAATCGCCAGCCGCACGGTCGGTCCCGCCTCGATTTCCAACTCGTATTCTACCGCCGGCGTTTCGAACGCTGCAGCGGTTTCCCGGTCCGGCGCATCGACGAACGCCTCCGCCCGCAAGAAGGAGAGCGCCGCGAGCAGGCCCTCGACCCGAGCCGCGTCAGCCGCTGCTTCGAGTGGCTCCGCGACCAGCCAACCGTTCGCCTCGCGCACCAGTTCGACGGGTTTCGAATCCCTCGCCCGAACACGCACCCGCTGCACGCTCTCGGGAAGAAGGCGCACCACGCGCGCATCGCGCAGCGTCACCAAGCGCTCATTAAAGCCCCTCAGCGAACGGCTCGGCACCAGGTATATCGCTTCGCTGTGCACCTGGGCGACGTAGGTATTGGCGCCCACCGGGGTCGGATTTCCCCTGCGCAAGCCGAAACTGCGCCCAAGGACCTCGAAGCGAACGATCCGTGCTTCGTCGTCGAGGCCATAGACCTCGTCGGCCTGGGGCGCCGTCAGTCGTGCGCTGCTGGTGAGACCGAGCAGGTTTTCGGCGAGCCTCTCGATCCGCACGGCGTTGGCCGGCGCTTCGATCGGTTCGACGATCCACCACTGCCCCCCGCGCCGTTCGACACGGACGCGGGCGCCTTCCCGGGTGGTGAAGGCGATGGCCGACAGGCTGCGCGATTCCGTGGGTGCGTCCGCGAAGACCCGCTCATCGCCCGCTGCAAGCTGCAACCCATCCGGGCGCTCGAGCAGGAAGACCGCGAGTCCGAAGGCCAGCGCCAGGCCCAGGAGCCACACACTCGTGCGCGGAGACATCGCCTCAGCCCTCCGCGCGTCGACGCATCCAGCCGACGAGCACGCCGGCCAGCGCGATCGTCTGGGGCAGCGCAAAGAGCGCGAGGAACTGGACACGGGCGAAGCGCTCGGTCGACGAGGGGAAGCGCGATGCGCGCGACTGGTGGGGCCGAACGGTAATGGCATCGTCCTCGCCCGCCAGCCAGTGGATCGAGTTCACGAAGAGGTCTCGGTTTCGGGTGCTGTCAATCGCCGCGTTGGTCGCAAAATCGGAATCGCCGATCACCACGATCCGGCCGGGTGTGCCCGCGGACGCGGCGGCGATGCCGGCGACCGCCAGCGGCACCGGCCCGCTCACGTCGTCGGGCCCGAACTCCGCGCGTCCCGTCGCCGCCCAGCCGTCGAGATCGCGCTCGGCCCAGGCTTCGCTCCCCGAGTAGATGATGGTTTCGAGGCCCGTAACGTCGGCGCTTGCGAGATCGACACTGCGCGCCATGTGAAAGAGCGTCGGCTCTCGCAACGCCTCGGTGATCGGGTGCGCCGCATAGCGCCCGGCAAACGGGCTCGTCGCACGACCGAAGAGCGCCAACTGCGGATCCACCACCACGTCCTCGCCCATGCGGATGCCCCACTCGCGCAAGTCGGCGTGCAGGTCGGTTCGGGCACGTGGATCGATCATCACCATCAGCGCCCCGCCCCGCTCGACATAGCGGTGGAGCGCCGCCCGCTCCTCCGGCAAGAAGATGCGGGTGGGCCCGGCGATCACGAGGACGCCCGCGTCTTCGGGAACGTCTCCGGCGGCCGCCAGCAGCAGCGTCGCCACGCGGTAGGTTTCGTTCTCGACCGAAGCGGCCGCGCGCGCAAAGCCTTTCGGGCCCTGCGCCGCGGGTCCGCGGATGGGGCGCTCGTTGTGCCCTTCGAGGAAGTAGACCGCTTTCTCGTTCTGCCGGAGCAAGCGTATCAGCGCCTGGGTGACGGCGACCTCGCTAAAATTGCGAAGGTCAATCGACCCCTCGCCGGACTGGATCCGCCACAGGCCGCGATGCAGATCCGCCTCGTCGAGTTCCATGCCGGCTACCACATCCGGGCGCTCGTTCGGATCGATGAAGCGGATTCGCACGCGGTCGCTCGCATAGGCATAACGCTCGCCGAGATCGCGGGCGGCTGTCGCATCGAGGGGATTCATCAGCGCCGTAATCTCGAGATCGCGATCGAGCCCTTCGAGGAGTTCGAGGGTCTGCGGGGCCAGCGTGTGCACCCGCTGCTCGGTCCAGTCAAAGCGCACCGAATAACGGGTCGACAGGAAGCCGAGCAGGCCGAGGATGGCGATCGAGGCCAGCGCCGAAACCACCGCACTGGTGCCATACTTTCCGGCTCGGCGTCCGGCGCCGCTTCGCAGGCGCTCGCGCAGACGCCCCTGACTTCCCACCAACGCCACCGCCAGGAGCCCGACGCCGAGCGCGCCGTTGGCCGCGATCCATTCGAGGGGCAGCGATGGCTGCACGGTCCACAAGAGCACCATCAGCAACGCGGAAACGCTGAACACCCCACCGAGTCGCGCGAGCAGCGAAGTCCAGCCCCGCATCTCAGCGCCACCTCGACGATTCGATGGAGGTCCGAGCGAGAATCAAGAAGACGGCGGGAAACGCCACGAAGTAGAAGAGATCCGAGGTGTCGATCCAGCCCATCGCCATCCGCTCGAAATGCTCTGCCGTAGAAAGCCAGCGCAAGATCTCGGCGGCGGCGTCACCGCTCGAGAAGGCCGGTCCCGAGGCCCCGAGTTCTGCGAGGAGAGGCAGCATCAGGAGACTCATCAGCAGACCCAGCGAAACGAAGAAGGCCACCAGCAGGTTGCGCGTGAGTGACGAGGCGAAGAGTCCCACCGCGACGTAGGAAAGGCTCACCGCCCAGAGGCCCAACAATCCCGACAGGGTCTTCCCCCACTCGGGGTCGCCGTACACGAAGAGCAGCCCCGGGTAGAAGGCCACGATCGCCACCATCGCAGAGGCGAAGGCGGCGCCTGCGAGATACTTGCCCAACACGATCTCAGAGATCGAGATCGGTGTCGTCAACAACAATTCTTCGGTTCGGTTCGCCTTTTCGGATGCGAGCAGTCCCATCGAGATCCCGGGGATCGCGAAGAGTAGGACCACCCACATCGCCCCGAAAAACGGCACCAGCAAATCGTCGTTGAGATTCAGCGCGCGCAACTCGACGAAGGCGCCCACCTGTTGCAAGCGCAGCACATCGGCCTCGAACTGCATCCACTGGGAGAGGAAGAAGAAACCCGCGAGGAGCGACCACAGCGCTAGCACGACCCACGCGACCGGTGATACGAAGAGAGACCGCAATTCGCGACCCGCGAGAGCGCCCACGTGCCTCATCGCCCGCGCTCCGCTTCAACGTCGCTCGCGGTCACCTCGGCAAAGACATCCTCGAGGCTGCGCCCGCCCGCGGTCACTTCGGCAATCGGCGCATCGAGGGCCAGTCGCCCGCGATCAATCAGGATCACCCGCTGACACAGCGCCTCGACCTCGCGCAGGATGTGGGTGCTGAGGAGCACCGTCGGCCCCCGGGTGGCGCCTCCCTTTGCAAGGCCCGTGACGAGCGTCCGGATCTCACGCACCTGGAGCGGGTCGAGGCCCACCGTCGGTTCGTCGAGCACCAGCACCGGAGGGTCCGCCACGATCGCCTGGGCCAGCCCCACGCGCTGTCGGAAACCGCGCGAGAGCGAACCGATCGCGCGGCGGCGCACCGCCTCGAGCCCGCAGCGGGCAATGGCTTTCGCCACGGCCTCGCGCCGCGAACGGCGCGGCACGTCGCGCAGCGTCGCGACGAAGCGCAGGTAGCCTTCGACGCGCATTTCGGGATAGACCGGGGGGCTCTCGGGCAGGTAACCCACTCGGCGCCGGGCCTCGATGGGATCCTCGAAGATGTCGAATCCCGCGATCGCAATGCTTCCCTCGGTCGGCGGGAGGTAGCCGGTGAGCATCCGCATCGTGGTGGTCTTGCCCGCGCCGTTGGGTCCGAGCAGGCCCACCACTTCGCCGGGGTAGATCGCGAAGGAGAGATCCTCGACCGCCGAATGATCGGCGTAGCGCTTCGACAACCCCCGCGCCTCGACGGCCGGGACTTCGCTTGCTTCGGGTGCCGATCCATCCATGGGTCGGGTCGGATGATACGGCGCGTGCCTCAT
>CAJXIC010000171.1 GCA_913054385.1 uncultured Pseudomonadota bacterium | reverse complement strand
TACGACTGGGAGTCGGTGGTCGGAGAGATGGACTTCGGCCCCGAGGCCACGGTCTTTAGTTGGCCGTCCGCCGAGGGCGGTGCGCTGCCGATCGAAGGCGGCGTCGCCGTGGCCTTCCGCCGGGAGATCGCAGCCGCCGACGATCCCGACGCACTGCGCAGCGAACTCGAGGAACGCTTCGCTGCAAAGCGCAGCCCGTTTCCCCGGGCCGAGGCACTCGGCGTGCAGGATCTTCTCGACCCGAGGCAGACCCGCCCTGCCCTCTGCGCGTGGCTCGAATGGAACCAGACCGCATTGGCGCAGCGCGTCGGCCGGAGCCAAGCGCCACGGTGAGTCCGCGCAATTGGCTTCGCGCGGCCTACGCCGCCCTCTTTGCCCTCGCTGCCTTCGGCAGTCTCGCCAACCTCGACGGGCGGAAGCTCTGGGGCGACGAGGCCGAGACCGCACTCCTCGCCATCAGCATCACGCACCACGGCGTACCGCGCGTTCTGGATGGCCACCACCGCATTGCCAACCTTCCGAATGGGCGCGATGCGAACGCCGACGGGCTATGGACCTGGTCGCCGTGGCTCGACGAGTACGTGACGGCGGGCTCCTTTGCGCTGCTGGGCCCGAGCACCACCGCGGCACGCCTGCCCTTTGCACTGCTCGCACTGGGGTCGATGGCGCTGCTCACGCGCATTACCTGGCGCGCCTATCGCAAGCACAGCGTGCCCCTCGTTCTCCTCTCCCTGCTCGCAACTTCGGTCCCACTCCTGCTCCACGCGCGGCAGGCGCGCTACTACGCGCTTTCACTCTTTGCGGTGTGCTGGCTGTTTCACGGGATCGCCCGCGCCTGCGAGGCACCCGGCGTGCGTGCCGCCGTCCACACGGCGTTGCCCCTCGCGATCCTGTTCTACTCCAACTACCTGCTGGCCGTTGCCCCGGCCGCTGCGGTCGCAGTCTTCGGACTCTGGCGGGCCCGCGGCCGCGCGGGCTCTCTCGGCTGGCTGGGGCTCAGCGCCGCCGGCGCCTTCGCGCTGGCGCTGCCCTGGCTAATCTACGCCAATCCGGCAGCGCAGGGGACCCTCATTGGCAGCGAAGGCGCGCTCGAGCGAGCGCTCTACTACCTGCGCCAGACCCAGCTGCACGTGATCCCGGCGGTCGTCCTCGCGCTTCCCCTGCTGCTGCGCCCGGTCCACGCGCTGCGGGGGCAGGCAACACCCCACGCTCCCACCGAAAGCGCTCGCGCCCTCGAGTTTTTCGCGTGGTCGCTGCTGCTGCTCGGCCTGGTCGTCTACGCCGCCAGTCCATTCCGCTTCTTCCGCTATCTCATCCCCATCATCCCCGCGATACTCCTGCTGGCCGCGGCGTACCTCGGCCGCTTCCTGCCCTCGAAGGGACTCCGCGCCGTCGTCGTGTTGGCACTCATCCTCGCGAACGGCTGGACCCTCGAGCATGCGTCGCTGCGCGTCGTGGGCGTTCCCTACCTCGACTTCCTCCAATCGATTCCCCACGACTACCGGACCCGCCTCGACGCGGTCAGCGAATACCTCGCGGGCGAAGTCACTCCGGGCGACCGCCTCTGGGTGCCCGATCCCGAGTTTCCGCTCGCCTTCTACAGCGACGTCGAAGTGGTGGACGCGCGCCTCCACAAGGGCGTTCCCGTCCCCCCGCCCGAGTGGATCCTCGAGGCGTCGGCTTCGAGCATCTCGCCGAGGCTACGCCTTGCGATCCCCCCAAAGGTCGCGCTGCTTTACGACTCCATCTATCTCGATACGCCGCGTGCGAGACACGGCGGAAGTCGCCCGGATCCGAACTTCTACGAAGCCTTCGAAGCCAGGCGAATCGAACCCTTCGTGCTACATCGGCTGCGCTGATTTGCACGGCGGTGCCTGTGCTACCTCCACGCCATGGCTGGCCGCAAGCGACCCCGGAAGATACTTCGGTGCAGGGCGGGGTTCGTCCACGCCGTCGCCCTGGCTCTGGGCCTTGCGGGCCTTGCGGGTTGCGGAGATTCCGAGTGCGCGCCTGCGGCTGCACCTGGCGAAACCGCAGCGGACGCCGAGGCAGCACCCGCCACGCGCTTTGATCGCGGTCTCGGCCTCTCGCCCGACGCCCAGATCGAGTCCTTCGAGTTGATCCGAAACGATCAACTCGAGCCGCGACATCCCTCGGACGGGGGCGGCCTGGCCCGGTTGCTGACACCCGAGGCGCCCTCGGGAACGCCGCGCCTGCTCGCCGGGAGCGTCCACCACTTCGCAATCGAGTACGAGGCGGGGCCCCTGGGCATTGCCGAGGGAGGCGCCCTCTACCTGCAGCCCTCCCCCTTCTGGGGTTGGGATCCGCCGCAGTCGCGCTTCCCCGACGGCCCGGGCTACGCGCGCTTCTCGACCGATGCCGAGGGGATCGAACTCGAGACGTTCAACGTCGGCACCGACCTCGTGGCTGCGCGCATCGGGGGTCGCCCGCTAAAGGCCGGCGAACGCATCCTCGTCGAATACGGTGCCGGGGCCGCCGGGGCACGCGTCGATCGCTTCGCCGAGCGCGGCTCGAAGATCTGGCTGGCGGTGGACGGCGATGGCGATGGCGTGCGCAAGGTGATCGAGGCCCCGCCCTCGATCGAGGTTCTCCCAGGCCCGGCGGCGCGCCTCGTGCTCTCGGGCCCATCCACTGCCGAACCCGGCGAAACCGTCGATTTCACCATCGCCGTGGTGGACGTGCTCGGCAACGCCGGCGTGACCTTCGAGGGCACGGTGAGCCTGGCCGCATCGCGCCCGGGACTGTCGCTACCAAAGAGCGTCCGCTTCGATGCGACGAGTCGCGGACGCGCGCGGGTGACCGCCCGCGTCGAAAAACCGGGCCTCTACCGCGTGCGCGCGGCAACGGAAGCCGGTCGCCAGCCGCTGCTTGCAGAGAGCAACCCGCTGATCGTTCGCAGCGGTGTTGCGCGGCAGTTCTGGGGCGACCTGCACGGGCATTCGAATCTCTCGGACGGAAGCGGCACGCCTTCGGACTACTACGACTACGCACGCGACATCGCCGGCCTCGACTTCGCCGCGCTCACCGATCACGACCACTGGGGGATGCGCTTTCTCGACGACCACCCGGAAATGTGGGAAGCGATTCGAAAAGCCACCCACGCCGCGCACGACCCGGGAGACTTCGTTTCCATTCTCGGCTTCGAGTGGACCAGCTGGCTTCACGGTCACCGCCACGTCCTCTACTTCGCGGACGACGGCCCGATCCTGAGTTCGATGGACCCCGACATCCAGACGCCCACCGAACTTTGGAGTGCCTTGCGCGGGCAACCCGCTCTCACCTTTGCTCACCACTCGGCGGGCGGTCCGGTCGCCACCAACTGGAACTACGCGCCCGATCCCGAATTCGAGCCCGTTACCGAGATCGTTTCGATCCACGGCAGCAGCGAAGCCCCGGATTCGCCCGGCCGGATCTATAAACCGGTCTTCGGAAATTTCGTTCGCGAGATCCTCGTCGAGAAGGGCTTCACCCTCGGGTTCATCGGCAGCGGCGACAGCCACGACGGACACCCCGGCCTGGCGCAACTGTCGACGCCGTCCGGCGAAGGCGGCCTGGCGGCGGTGCTCGCCGAATCGAACACGCGCGAGGCCATCGCCGAAGCGATTCGCGCCCGGCGCGTCTACGCCACCAACGGCCCGCGCATCTTCTTGCGTGTGCATCTCGATGGCGAGCCGATGGGCAGTGTCTTGCGGGCGGATCCCTCCGCCGACGCCACCCCGAGCCAATACCTCGAGATACGGGTCGCGGGCGAGGGCCCCCTGCGTCAGGTCGACGTGATCCGCGGTGCAGACATCGTCGAATCCTTCATCCTCGAGGGCGAACGCGAATGGTCGCACGCGGCCGATATCCCGCGCCTCGAAGTGGGCGAACATCTCTACGTACGCGCGCTCCAGGAGGACGGCGGCACGGCCTGGTCGAGCCCCCTCTTCGCACGCTGAACTTTTCAGGAGAAACGAATGCAGGTCGGAATCTGTCTTCCCTACGCCGAGCCGGAACTCGACCGTTCGCGGCTGATCGATTGGTGCCGGCGTGTGGACGCGGGCCCTTTTTCGAGCCTCGCCTCGGGCGAGCGCATCATCGGCGAGAGCCGTGAGATGACCTCGCTGCTCGCCGCGGCGGCGGTCCTCACCGAGCGAGTCCGGATCGTGCCGTCGCTCTACGTGTTGCCGCTCCACTCCGCGGTCTGGGCCGCGAAGGCGATCGCCACCCTCGACATCTTCTCCGGTGGACGCGTCAGCGTCACCGTCGGGGTGGGCGGACGCGAAGCCGATTACCTCGCCGTGGGGGCTCCCTTCGAGCGCCGCCATGCGCGGATGGACGAACAGGTGGCGACGTTGCGACGTGTCTGGCGCGGCGAACCGGGTTTCGAGGGCGCTCCCGCCGTCGGGCCGCTGCCGGTGCAGCCCGGTGGGCCGCCGATTCTCGCGGGCTCGATGGCCGCGAAGCCCCTGGCCCGGGCGGCGCGCTGGGCCGACGGCGTCTACGCCTGGTCGGGGAATGCCAACCGCGACGAGATGAAGGGCCACTTCGATCGCAGCGTGGCTGCCTGGCAGAAAGCGGGACGCGAAACCCGCCCGCGGCAGGTCGGCGGTTTCTGGTACTCGCTGGCGGACGACGCCGCGACGCGGCTCCAGGAATACGTCTTCGAATACGTGCGCGGCGTGGGCGACGATGCGGCGCGCATGATCGCCTCGCTGATGGACCGTGCTTCGCCGGACGCCGTTCTGGAGGGACTCGACGCGATGGAGGAAGCCGGGTGTGACGAGGTGTTCCTGGTGCCGGCAACCGCCGACATCGAGGAAGTCGAGCGCGCCGCCGAGATCATCGCCGCCCGCTGAGCCACGCCTCTGGCGCGCCGCTGAAGAAGACCCGGAACCGCGAAAACGGGGACGTTGTTTACTTGTTTACTTTTCGCTGTACCGAGTGCGGCGCTCTCCACTCACGTCGCCGAAAAGTAAACAAGTAAACAACGTCCCCGTTTTCGCGGTGGTAGCGCCCCCCCCTCCCCGCGGCGCGGATCTAGAACTCCTCCATCATCCACGGCGTCGGGCCGGCGAAACACGCATCGAGGAGTGCCCCCTCGTGGCCGGCATCGGCGATGAGACCGGCGCGCTCGAGGCTTGCGCTGGTCCCCCATCCGCTGAACCACGAAGAAAAGGCGCCGATCCCCATTCGCAGGCGCGCGCCGTCGATGCGTTCGAGCCGCCCGGCTCCCCCTTCAACGCGGAGACGAAAGGCGCCGGCATTCTCCGGGAGTTCCGGGTCGTCGAGCGCGAAGTTTACGGTGGCTTCGACCCCTGCCGGAAACCCGCGCCCCAAGATGGCCGCTTCGACATCCACCAACCGCAACATCCAGCGCATGTCCCACAGGACTTTCTGGCGGGGCTCGGGAAGCAGCAGCGCCAGCGGATCTTCCAGCGGCGCCGGGTAGTAGACCCAGTCCGACTGGGAAGAAGAGGTCCCGAGCACCCACCAAAGGGCCAGGCTCGCGGCGCGGGTCTCGGCGAAGATCTGATGGACGTGGATCGGAAAG
>CAJXIC010000170.1 GCA_913054385.1 uncultured Pseudomonadota bacterium | reverse complement strand
CGACCACTTCGATCACGCCCTCGCGGTGGCCGGTCCCGATCACGTGGGGATCGGTGCCGACTGGGATGGCGTGCCCTCGATGCCGGTCGGAATGGAAGACGTCTCGAAGCTCCCCGCGCTGACCCGGGGCCTGCTCGCGCGCGGGCACTCGGAGCAGACCGTGCGCAAGGTGCTCGGCCTGAATTTGCTGCGGGTGATGGCCGAGGCGGAGGCGGTCGCGGCGAGGTTGCGCGCCGAGCGCTAGCGCTCGCGGACTTCGACGCGGTCGCCAAAGTCGATCACCACCGCGTCGGCCATGCCGACGAAGAGGCCGGTCCCGACGCTTCCCGGGATGGCGAGGATCGCGGCATCGAGTGCAGCGGGGTCTGCGATCGGGCCGACGGCACAATCGAGGATCGGGTTGCCGTTGTCCGTGCGGAAGGGGGCGCCCGAGGCCTCGAGCCGCAGGCTCGGCTCGCAGCCGAGCGCGCGCAGGCGCTCGCTGCAGAAGTCCGCGGCGAAGGGGACCACCTCGACGGGAAGCTTCCCGCGCTCCCCGAGCTTCGCCACGAGTTTCTCGGCGCCGACGAGGATCACCAGCTTCCGGGATGAGGCCGCGGTGATCTTCTCGCGGACGAGGGCGCCGCCGTAGCCCTTGATCAGCTCCAGCTGGGGGTCGACTTCGTCGGCGCCGTCGAAGGTCACGTGGAGGGGGCCGGCCTCGGCGAGTTCGAGCAGCGGGATGCCCACCTCACGGGCGACAGCAGCCGTGGCTTCGGAGGTTGCGACGCCGCGCACGTGAAGCCCCTCGGCGACACGCGCGCCGAGTTCGCGCACAAAGGCCGTGGCGGCGCGTCCGGTGCCGAGCCCGAGGGTCTGACCGGCTTCTACGAAGGCGAGGGCGCGCCGGGCGCTCTCGATGGGGGCATCGCTCATGCGGGGTCTCCGTTCTGCGGGGCCGCGAGGCACGAGGTGGCAAGTTGAACGAATCGCTCGAGGCTCTCGCCCATCGGCGGGTGGAGTTGGACTCGGAGCGCGCGGCGGCCGCGCCGGCACAGCACTTCGAAATCGCCTTCGGCCTGAGCCTGCTTCAGCACGCCGAAATCATAGGGCAGCCCGGGGATCGGAAGCGCTCTGGTTTCATCCGAGGCGATCACGAGGAAGGCCCCCGAAGCGGGCCCCCCCTTGTGCAGTTGTCCGGTGGAATGCAGGAAGCGGGGACCGAAGCCGAGGGTCGTGGCCACACCACGGGCCCGGCGGATGGCCTCGCGGAGTTCTGCGAGCAGATCGCAAGTGCCCGTGCTGGGGTCGACGAAGGCGTTGATTCCGAGATAGTCACCCGGGCCGAGGTTGCCGAAGAACCGCGACAGGATCTCGGCCGCGCCGAGCGGCGAAGGCTCGACTTCGGGTCCGGGCAGGATGAGATCGAAGGCCGCGGTCCCCAGGGTGGGCTCCCCACTCGCCAGCGTTCCGCCACTCTCGAAGCGCGTCATGCATTCGCGCGCGGCGACCTTCGCGTCCTCGACATCGGGTTGGTCAAAGGGGTTCACGCCGAGAAGTGAACCCGCCACGGCGGTGGCGATCTCCAGTCGATAGAACTCCGCGGGCAAATCCGCAGTGCTCTCGATCTCGATTTCGACGAGCGGGTGACCGTCTGCGACCAGGGCTTCGAGGCGTCGTTGCGTCTCCGGTGTGTGCGAGGATGCGATCCGGTAGTGCAGGAAGAGGCGGTCGCCCGCGTACGCTTCCGGGGCTTCGAGCGACTCGCCCTCCACCGGGAGGATGCCGCGGCCCGCCTTGCCGGTGGATTCGGCCACGAGTTGCTCGATCCAACCGCCGAGCGCTGCAATCTCGGGGGGCAGCACCAGCGTCAGCTTTTCGCGGCCGGCTTTCGCGGCCACGCCGAGCGCGATGCCGAGGCCCACACCCGGATTGGTTTGCGCACCCGGTTCGTCGCGACAAGCTGTCGCCATGGCGCAAGCGGATTCGATCCACGCCGGGATGTCGAGGCCCATCAGCGCCGCAGGCAGCAGGCCAAACGCGGACAGGGCCGAGAAGCGTCCGCCGATGGAGGGCTCGCCGTAGGCGATGAAGCGGTAGCCGTCGCGCTGGGCGGTGGCTTCCAGATCCGATCCGGGGTCGGTAATGGCGGCGAAGTGACGACCGACGGCCTCCGGCCCGAGCGCCGTCCTTGCCAGATCGAAGAAGTAGCGGCGCAGCACCTCGGGCTCGAGGGTCGAGCCCGACTTCGAAGCCACCAGAAAGAGAGTCGTTTCGAGGTCGATCTGGCTTTGAAGCCGGCGAATCGAGTCCGGCACCGTCGAGTCGAGTACCCGGAGTCTCGGGGCTCCCCGGGAGGGGGCGAAGGTCTTCGCCAGGACGTCGGGGCACAGGCTCGAGCCGCCCATCCCGAGAATGACGACGTCGCAATAACTGTCGTCCGCCAGCGATTGCGCGTGGCGCTGCCACGCCGCGAGCCGGGGCCGGGCGTTCTCCGGGGCATCGAGCCAGGCGAGCCAGTGTTCTTCGCCCGCGCTGGTAAAGAGCGTGGGGTCGCGCTCGAAAAGCCTGCGGGTTGCGTCGGCGGCTTCCCACTCCGTGGCGGCCTGCTGGCAGGCGGCTTCGAGCGAGCCGAATCGAAACACGGGGAGCGAGGGGGAGGCGGTCACCGGCGCTTCAGAGGCCTCGCAGGGCCGTCGATGCGACCGCTATCGGGATGCGTTCGTGGGCGGGCGGGGGCGCCGCTGTGGCGGGCGAGGAGCGCAAAAGGCAGGCCTTCATCGTTTCGCAGGGACGCGGGAAGCGGGGCAACGGTAGTCCACGCTCGGCTCCGGGGCAGCGCGGGCGGGCGCTCAGCGGCGCCAGAAGCGGTGGAAGCCACCACAGCGAAAATCGCCGAGGGGCGGGGGGGCCTGCAGACCCGCTTCGACTTCGACGGGGGTGGCGCCGTCGAAGCGCTGGTCGATCACGCCGTCGAAGTTCGCGTCTTCGTCCTGCCGGGTGACGGCGTCTCCCGACAAGAACTGGACGACGTCGGGTCGGCCATCGGCGTTGGTATCCGCCTCGATCGCGACTCGCCTCCCGCCCTCGTAGCGCTCCCGTTGATCGGGTTTGCGGTCGCCGTCGCTGTCGATGAGCGTGCTCGTGACGACGCCGTCGACGACCTCGATTTGGGTGTCGAAAAGCCAGTTGCCGCTGGTGTCGAGGCATTGGCGCACCACCGCGCCTTCGGTATCGAGATAGAGTTTCTTCGAGGGGCTGCCGCGGTCGTTCGAGAACTCCTGCTGACGAACTCGCCCCTGGGCGTCGATATGCGAGAGCACGTCGGCAAAACCTCGAGCCTGCGTGTCGAGCGCCTGGCGTGCCAGACGCCCCTCGTCGTAGTACTCCCAGGTATCGATGCGGCAATCCGCTCGCGTATCGCGCTCTTCTGCCACCACGTTCCCGGCCGCGTCGAGATGCTGTCGCAGTTTTACGCAGTCGCGTTCCGGGTCGTAGACCTCGGTGCGCGTCGGACGGCCGGCCTCGAAGTAGGCGGTGAGGTCGCGCACCCCATTGCCGCTGCGATCCTCTTCCCGCTTCCGAATAGCGCCGGAGGCATCGGCGGTGATCCATGTGTCGACGACCCCACTGCCGGTGGTGTCGGCCTCCTGCACGGTCGTGCCGTCCTCGGCGGTCCGGCTCTTGCGGTCGATCCGCCCGTCGAAGTTGCTGTCCTCTTCCTGGAGGACGACCTCTCCATCGCGGTAGTAGACGAAGAGATCCGGGGCGCCGTCGGCATTGCGGTCGGATTCTGCGCGCTGGACCTCGCCGGCCTCGAAGAAGCGCACGCTGTCGAGCCGGCCGTCGAGGTCGGTGTCCTCTTCGATGCGGAGCGGGCGCTCCTGCGGGTCGAAGGTCGTGACCACGTCCACCTGGTCGTCGGCATTGCGGTCTTCGCGTTGGCTCTGTTTCCGGCCGTTCACGTATCGCACGGTCACGTCGGGGTCGCCGTCTCCGTCGAGATCGATCGTCGTCTCGGCCAGCACGCCGGCGTCAAAGCCGTCGTGACGTTCCAGGCGTCCGTCGAAGTCCGAATCGATCTCGGCGGAAACCTGGACACCCTCGGCGTAGGTCTTGATCAGGTCTACTTTTTCGTCGGCGTTGGTGTCGAATTCTTCGCGCAGAGGGCGCTTTTCGCGGTCGAAGGTCGTGCGGGTGTCGAAGAGGCCGTCGGCGGTCGAGTCGCGTTCCTCGCTCGTCTGTGTGCCCGCCGTGAAGAAAACGACCGAATCGATCTGCCCGTCGCCCCGGGTGTCGGACTCCTGGCGAACGCGCTCGCCGCCCTCGTAGGTCACGATCAGGTCGAAGCGGCCGTCGCCGCGAGTGTCGCGCTGGTCGAGGGCGACGAAGCCGTCCGCGTGCCGGAGGCGATGATCAAAGAGCGTGTCGCCGGTGGTGTCGAGTTCTTCGACGGCGAGGGCGCCCGAGGCGCCGAAGCGGCCCCGGCGATCGATTCGCCCGTCGTGATCGCGGTCTTCTTCGAAGCGAGCGGGTTTCCCGGCGGCGAAGAAGGTGGTGCGGTCGATGGCATCATCGCCGTTGCGGTCTTCGCTGACCTCGAGGGTGACGCCCGCGGAGTCGTTGCGTTGGTGGCGATCCGGGCGCCCGTCGGCATCGGTGTCGGTGGCAACGTGCAGCGGAGTGCCGCTCTCGGGGTCGAGTTCGACCCAGCGGTCGGGCCGTGCATCGCCCGTGGTGTCGCTCTCTTGAAGCACGAGTCGGCCGGCCGGGTCGTAGGCGTTCCAGACTTCGGTGCGACCGTCGAGATCCTCGTCGATTTCCATCCGCACGACGCGACCGTCGGCGAAGTACTCGGTCCGCGATGCGATCTCGACGCCGTCGCCCAGGCGGGCGCGACGCGCGATGGCGCCGTCCTCGTAGAACGCGCGATGCTCGAAGTGACCGTTGAAGTCGGCGTCGACCCGCTCCTCCACGAGGGCCTCCTGTCGGTCGAAGGTGTAGACTGCATCGACGCTTCCGTCGGCATTGCGGTCCTCTTCCTGGCGGCGCTTGCGACCGGCTTCGAGGAAGACCTGGGTGTCCAGGGTGCCATCGCCGGTGGTGTCGGTCTGGCTTCTCACCGCGGCCCCGCCCTCGAAGTGCGTCACGAAGTCGATGCGGGCGTCTCCATCGCGGTCTTCCTCCTCGCGAACCCGCACGCCGTTTTCGTAGAGGCGAAGGAGGTCGAAGCGGCCGTTGCCCTGCCGGTCGATCTCCTCGCGCGTGATGCTGCCGTCGGCGCCGAGGTGGGCGACGATCTCGGGGTGGCCGTTGGCGTCTTCGTCGCGGGCACGCCGAACCTCGACCCCGGCCTCGAAACTCGAGACCGTGTCGAAGTGCCCGTCTGCGGTGGTGTCGACTTCGCGTCGGGCGACGACATCGCCGGCTTCGCCCTGGTAGCGGGTAATGACGTCGATCTTGCCGTCGGCACGGGTGTCCGCTTCCTGCCGCTGGCGGGTTCCGTGGCGGTAATGGATGTGGACGTCGAGGGCGCCGTCCCCGGTGGTGTCCTGAGATTCCACGATCGGGCTGCCGTCGGC
>CAJXIC010000169.1 GCA_913054385.1 uncultured Pseudomonadota bacterium | reverse complement strand
GGGTGGGAAGAAACCTGGAATGGGGGCGCTGCAGCCGGTCACTCATCGCGGGGATGCTAGCGGCCCCCGGGGCCAACTACCCGTGAAAAGTGCCCCCGGAAGTTCGGCGATTCAAGGCCCCGAGACCAATCCCGGGGAAGGCCGAGTGCTCGCACCCGGCACGAATTGTGGCGCGATGACTTGACCTTCGATCCCAGCGAACTGCAGGGTCCGAAAAACGACGCGTAGCGGCATTCCGATCACGAGTGCGTCGAAGTCGCAGTCGACGATGTTGGTCGGGATCCGAACGGGGGGCGCCTCCTGCGGCACCACCAACGCGGCGACAAAGGGAACGCAGTCTCGGAATGGCGCCGCGAAGGCCCGCCGGACGATGCTGAAGGAGAAGAGTTCGGCGTCGCCGCCGAGTTCGATCCACGCCGTGGGCGTTCTGTCACACGCTGCACACGAGCCTGTCGGATACCAGTCCCATCGCATGCAATCCGGGCAACGCGGAATCGACAGTTTCCCCGCGGCGGCGCTCTCGAAGTAGGCGCGGGTGGGGGCGAAGTCCGGATCCGGTAACGGGAAACGATTGCTCATACGCCGGCTTCCAGCACCAACGTGCTCGCGCGTTCACCGGTGTAGCCCCCATAGACCCCGATGCGTGCCCCCTCGACCTGGGAGGCCGCCTCGCCGCGCAGTTGCCGAACGATCTCGACGACGTGGGATATCCCGAGCACGTAGGCGTGGGAGAGCAGTCCGCCGTGGGTGTTGGTCGGGAGCTTCCCCCCGTCGAAGTCGAGCCCTCCGTTCGCGACGAAATCCCCGCCCTGCCCCTTCTCGCAGAACCCCATGTCTTCGATCTGCATCAGCGTGACAATGCTGAAGGGGTCGTAGAGCGCGAGGACGTCGACATCCGAGGGCTCGATTCCCGCCATCGCGAAGGCTGCCGGCGCCGAGGTCACCTGGGGCGTGGCGGTGAAGGCAGCCTGCTGGCTCCAATGCGATCCGCTGGGGGAGAGCGCCTCACCGATTCCGGCCACCCCGACCGGGGGCTTTCGCCGGTCCCTTGCTCGCTCCTTCGAAGTCATCACGTACGCCCCGCCGCCGTCGGAGATCAGGCAGCAGTCGGGGACGCGGAGGGGATCCACCAGCATCGGCGCCGCGAGGTAGTCGTCGAGATCGAGGGGTTTCTCGCGCATCACCGCACCCGGGTGACGGTTCGCATGGCGGCGGGCGCTGACGGCGATCGCCCCGAGGTGCTCGGGACGGGTCCCGAATTCGAACATGTGTCGCCTGGCGATCGTCGCGAAGTAGACCGGCTGCGGAAACCAGCCGAAGGGCACTTCGAGGTTGGCCTTGTAGGGCTCATCCACGTGAAAGCGGGCGTGTGCACCGGCCTTGTGCTGACCACGTTCTGTCGCCCACGCCACCGAGAAGACGTTCACGATGGCCGTTGCACGACCGTCGCGAAGGGCTTCGGCGGCGCGCGCGGGGGCCGTCGCCGCCCACGCCATCCCGCCGCCTTCGTGCGAAGTCCACATTTCGTGCTTCGTGCCGAAGTGCTTTCGGTAGGCGTCCGCATTGAACTGCGGGCCCAGGCCGCCCGAGAACATCAAGCCGTCGACGGCCTCGGGGGCGAGGCCCGCATCTTCGAGGGCCCGCTCGACGGCTTCCGCGCCGATCGCCTCCACGCTGCGCCCGGAGGCGCGGGTGTGCTCCGACTCGCCGACGCCGCAGATTGCCACGTCGCGAACCAGCCTTGCGTGCTCGCGAGGGATTCCCCAACTGGCACTGCGCTGCGTGTCCGGCACCTGCGAAGACTAACCCCGCAATGCCAGCCGATCCAGATCTGCTAAGCAGGGAAACAAGCCGCCAGCGCCCGGCGGTCGCCGAGGGGAAGGTCCTGTGCAGCGTGATCGCATCGTTCCCTGGATCGGCCTTCCCGGGCTTCTCGTCGCCGCCACCGCGCTCGACGTGTACGAACGTGCAGCGCGGGCAAACCCCGCGTCGACCGGGTTCATGATCGAGGCCGCGCGTGTGCGGGGGGGCCTTGGCACCGACACGCGTGGCCCCAACACGACGCCCTAAGAGCGCTTGCGCCCGGGACCCGAACACCGCGGAGGCGAACATGCCCTTTCCGGCCGAACAGCCCACGATCCCGCGTTTCCTCGCAGCATTGGTCGCGGACTACGGCGATCGGGTGGCGATCATTCTCGAAGACGAGCGCCTCTGCTTCCGCGACCTCGAGTCCGAATCCGCCGCCCTGGCCACGAGGTTGATCGGCCTCGGCGTCGGCAAGGGCACGCGCGTGGGAATCTGGATGCCGAATGGGCCGCGCTGGCTCGTTGCCTGGCTCGCCGCCGGCCGGATCGGTGCGCTCACCGTGCCCCTGAACACCTTCTTCCGCCCCGCCGAGGCCGCCTTCGCGCTGGGCCACGCGGACGTCCACACCCTTCTCGTGGAGGATGACCCCGAGGGCTATGACCTGGTGGGACGGCTCCCGGGCGCGGTTCCGCGCGGCACGGCGGGCGCTCGGCTTCGCCGGCCCGAACTCCCCTACCTGCGCCACGTGGTGCGCTTCCCCGTTGCCAGCCCGATGCTTCGGGAGGACGCGGAAGTCGACCGAGAACTGTTGGCGGCGATCGAAGCGAAGGTCGTTCCGGCGGACGCATTGGTGCTGCTCTACACCTCCGGAAGCACCGGCGACCCCAAGGCTGTCGTCCACACCCACGGCACCCTGCTGCGTCACAGCGACGCAATGGTCAAGGGCCGCTCGCTCTCGGCGTCGGATGTCGTCTGGTCTCCGATGCCCTTCTTTTGGGTCGGCGGCCTCGTCTTCGCGTTGCTCGGCAACCTCAACGTCGGGGCGACCACTCTGTGTGAGCGCGGATTCGATCCCGAACGCACGTTGCGCCTGCTCGAGGCGGAGCGCGCCACCGTGGTCGTGGGCTGGCCACACTTTGGCAAGGCACTGCTCGAAGACCCGACCCGTGTCGAGCGCGACCTCTCGTCCTTGCGCGCCGGGAACCTGCCGGGGTTGTTGCCCGAAAGTGTCGTCTCGCCCGATCCCGAACTGCGCCCCAATGCCCTCGGCATGACTGAGACCGCCGGCCCGCATACCCGCGTGCCCGAGGGCGTGCTCCCCGAATCCCTGCGCGCCACCTTCGGCTCCGCGATGCCCGGCCTCGAACACCGGGTCGTGGACCCGGACAGCGGCGAGCGCGTGCCGGCCGGCGAAGTCGGCGAAATCCAGGTGCGCGGCTACAGCCTGATGCAGGGCTTCTACAAGCTCGAACGCGAACAGACCTTCTTGCCCGACGGGTTCTACGCCACCGGCGACATCGGCTCCTTCGATGCGCAGGGCGTGTTGCGCTTTCTGGGCCGACGGGGCGAGATGATCAAGACCGCTGGCGCCAATGTCACTCCGGGCGAAGTCGAAACGGCACTCGAAGACCTGCCTGGAATCGAGGCCGCCTTCGTCGTAGGGGTGCCCAATGCGGACCGCGGGCAACTGGTGGTGGCGGCCGTGGTCCGGCAGAAGAACGCGTCGGTCACGAGCGCGGCGCTGCGCGACCAACTGAAGGCCAGGCTTGCCGCCTACAAGGTTCCCCGGCACTTCGCCTTCTTTGAAGCCGCCGCGGAGTTGCCGTTCACGGACTCGGGGAAACTCGATCGCGCAGCGCTAGCCGTACGGCTCGCAGCACAGATCGACGCCGGCGAAGCGGACTGAGGCCCGGCGAATGAGCGGGCGCCGGGGCGGTGCCTACCCCTTTTCCTTGAGTTCCTCGTCGATCACGATCTTGAACTCGGAGAAGGGTTTCGCGCCCGAGACAAAGCGGCCGTTGATAAAGAAGCCCGGCGTACCCGTAACGCCGAGGGCGCTCGCTTCCTTCATGTCGTCGTTCATCCGCTTCTTCGTCTCCGCGCTGGCGGAGTCCTTCTTGAATCGCTCGACATCGAGCCCGATGTCGCCCGCCCAGGTGATGTAGTTCTCCTCGGACATCTCGCGCTGGTTCTCGAAGATCTTCGTGTGCATCTCCCAGAACTTGCCCTGCTTATGCGCCGCGATGCTGGCGGCGTGGGCACCCGGTGCCTTCGAGTGGAACGAGAGCGGCAGGTGTTTGAAGACGATCTGGACCTGGTCTCCGTATTCGGATCGGATCTTCTGGAGCGTGGGCCAGACCCGTGCGCAGAAGGGGCATTGGAAGTCGCTGAATTCGGCGACGATGACCGGCGCGTCCGCGGGGCCGAGCGCCGGCGACCCCTCGAGGTCGACTTCGTAACGCTTCTCCGGATCGGGGCCGCGGCGCGGTCGGGCAGCGTTTCGCGCCGGGGCGGCGGGCGGCTCGGCCGCGATTTCGAGTTGCGCCACGATTTCGGCGACGATCTGCTCGCCGGCACGCTCGGTCGCCTGGGATACCAGATAGCCCGCCCCGAGCACGCTTGCCCCCAGGATGATCGCGGCCACCAGCAGGGAGTCTCCTCGATTCGCGTTCGCCAACGTTTCATCTCCTCGCCGAAAGCTCTCGGCGCATCCCTCAAGCGATGGAGTACCCCAGGTCTCGGGACCTTCTCGCCGCTTTTCGTGTTCCAGGGTTCCGACCCCGGCCCCTGCAATGCAGTTCCGGTTTTGCGCCGCGCAAGGTAGCACCGACAGACCGCGCCGAGGTGTGGCTCCCCCGGGGAGAGGTTTCCCTCGTCGCGACCCGGGGCTAGCTTGCTCGCATGGGAGAACCGGTGCCTTCCCGCAAAAAGCGTCTGGACCCCAGCACCGACCGGGGTTCTGCTGCGGCCGCCGAGCACGCGGTCTCGTGCACGCGCAACGGGGGCCGCCCGGTCCCAACCGCCCTTCCCGAGCGCCTGGTCCTTTACGATGGGGTCTGCGGACTTTGCAGCCGAACGGTCCGATGGCTGCTCGCGCACGATCCCGAGCGAGTGCTGCGCTACGCGCCGCTGCAGGGTGCGGTCGCGGAGACGCTCCGGCACACCTGGCCCGAACGTTTCCCGAGCAGCCTTGAAACCCTCGTCTTCGTCGATTCGAGCGGCGACGAGATAGCGATCCTGCGACGTTCCGGCGCCGTCTGGGCGATTCTTCGGGCCATCGGCGGAGTGCCGCGAGTCCTGCGCTGGCTGCCGTGGATCCCGAGCCTGATCGCGGATCCCCTCTACCGGGTGGTGTCGGCACTGCGCTACCGCGTCTTTGGCCGCTTCGACCAGTGCCAGATCCCGAGCCCTGACGAGCGCGACCTGTTCCTCGACTGACCGCCCGCTCAGAGTTCCTCGTCGTCGTTGATCGTTTTCTCGCAGATGGGATGCGGTGCGTGCCCGGGCCCGTCGTCCCACCCCGGAATTCGTGCCGCCTCCTGCAGCCACGAGCGTCCGAGGTGTAATTCGACGACGACGGCGCTCGCGCCCTCCTCCTCCTGCAGGCCGTCCCAGAGTTCCCGACCGCCCTGGGCCCACCATTCGCGCCCCGGGTTGTCGATACCGATGGCCAGGCGCATGACTTCGCTCACGCTCACCATTGCGGTCTCCAGCCAAATCGCTCCAAATCAATCCGTCCCGAGGAGCCAAAGCGCACGCC
>CAJXIC010000168.1 GCA_913054385.1 uncultured Pseudomonadota bacterium | reverse complement strand
TGAGAGCGCTTGATCCCCGCTCGCCGTGCGACCCGCCGCGACTGCGACTGCGACTTCGACCCGGCCGGGCGAGGGCGCCTGCGGCGACCACCCCGAAGGCCGCGGCCGCGAGGAGCATTCCGCGGTGATTCGCGAGTTCGTCCCAGGCGGGCGTTGCGGCCAGGGTGGCCACTGCGGGCAGCGTGTCGTCCGCGAGGCGGACGGGCCGCAGCGGCGCGGCCCCCTCGGTGACCTGCCAGCGCTCGTCGCTCTCGAAGCCGCGCTCGTTGCGAAGGCTCCCGAGTCGGAGGAGCGGCGGCCCCGATGGATTCCAGACCTCGACTTCGATCCGGTTCCTTCCGGGAACGAAGGGGGGCGAGTCGATCCGGGTGGCGCGCTTCCAGTTACTCGCGGCCGCCGTGCCGGAATCAGCCCCGTGGTCGTCGCCCGCAGGGCCGAGCCGCTGCGCCACGGGGGTGCCGTTGATCGAGAGGCGGAAGTTTCGCAGTGCGTGCACTTCGATCCCGCCGGGAACCTGCGAGGCTTCGAGGTCGACTGTGCGCACGAAGCGCACGCGCCGAGGCGCTCGGGTCGACGTCGTTACGGCCCCGGTGATGACCCGATCGGGCGCTGCGATCCACGCCGCTCCTTCGCTCTGGGGAAGGATTGGAAAGTCGGGCGAGAAGGCGACGGCCCAGACGACCAGGCCCGCCGCCAGGATGGCCGCCGAGGCGCAGAGCGCCCGCAGGAAGCGCGTCACGTTCTGATCGGGGCGCGTGGCATTCACCGACGGGAAATCCCCCTTGCGAAAGCGGACGGTACAGCAGGAATCTTCAAGAACCGAAATCGGGCCCCGGCACAACGCTCCCTGTGCGCACGGCGCTTTCGAGAATGGACAGCGGGTGCGAGGCACCGCCGGAATCGATTCGCCACGCCGATCCGGTTTTCGAGGCGCCATTTCGCGCTTCGCTGGCGTAGGGAAGTTGCAGCCGGTACCGACCCTGGTCATCACTGCGCACGCTCTGTCGGTAGACAAAGCGCCGACCGCGATTCGTTTCGACGTCGATTCGGGCGCTGACGTTCTGCTGGGCAGGCGCGAGGCCTTCGACCCGGGCACCGCGCACATGCTCGAAGACCTTGGGCGGAGGGCGGTTGGTCCGAGCGTTCACACCGAGGCGCGAGGCCTCGAAGACGAGGCGATGGCTGCCGAGGCCCTGGCCGTCCCCGTGCGCCAGGCGCTCGAGGAGCGGGATGCCGGTCCCCCCACGCTGGCGCGCAGCGGGAGCCGTGGCGACGACGTAGCGCGCGCGCAGATCGGAGGCGATCTCGGCGGCCTCCTCCTGGGAGAGCGACGAGAAGTACCGACGTACGAGTGCGTAGTTCTCGATGCCGATGTCGTCCCCAAAGTTGTCAGCGACCACGGGGCGTTCGGCGCGGTACTCAAAGAGGTGTCCGATGCCGGGGAGCGTGATCAGGCCGTACTCGGGAGGCAGCGACGCGTCGCGGTAGCCCCGGGTGCTCGGCGTGTGCTCGCGGATCCAGGCGGCGGTTTCGAAGAGCGCTTCGAAGTCGGGCCCAGCGCTTCGCTTTAGCACCGGCCGGCCGGCGAAGGCGCGCTGCAGGTTGTCGAGCGAGGGGCGAAACGAGGCCTCCATGGGCGAAAGCAGGTAGAGCGCAGAGAGGCCCACCGCCGCCGCGATCCCGATGCGTCGCAGACTGCTGGCCCGAGTGCCGAGCGACCGACCCACGGCCACCGCGAACCCCCATCCCATCACCAACGAGAGTGCGACCGAGAAGCTGTTGAAGAAGCGCCGCTGGAGCAGGGTCACCGCGGCGAGCACGAGGGTCCAGATGAGCAGCAGACGCAGGGCGGAGCGGTCCTCGCGGTTCCGGACCGCGTAAGCGAAGTAGAGAAGTGTCGCCGGCAGCAGGTAGATCAGGTAGGAGAGCCGACCTTCTGCAATACGGCTCGACCACTGGCCGCGCACCGAGAAGAGTGGACGCGATTCGAGCACGCTGGCCTGGAAGGCCTCGTCCTTCGCCAACCACTGCCAGGCATCGGCGAGGCCCTCGCGAAGGCCCGGCAGGCAGACGGCAGACAGCCCGAGAAGACCGATCGCGACGAGCAACCCCGGCAGCGGGCGTGGTTTCCCGCGCGGACCGAATCGCGTTTTCGCGCATTGCGTGAGAATCGCGAAGCCGACCGCGAGCACTGCAAAAAACCAGGGTTGGAAGCGCGAGAGGACCGTCGGCGTAAAGGCTCCCCAGCGCGCCCAATCGTTCGACCAGGAGAACGGTGCAACGACGAGCAACGCCACCAGCGAGGCGAGGGCCAGCGTGCGCGCACCGCGTTCGGCGGCGGCGGGTTGGGGCTGGCCCAGCACCCACACCCCGAGAGCGCCGATCACGATTCCGACGTGGAGGAGACTTCCGGGCCAGAGCAGAAGGTTCGCGCCGAGGGCGACCCCGAGGCCGAGGGCACTCCGCGTGAGCCTCGCGCTCGGGAGAGCGAGATCGCGGGCAGTCGCCATCCCCGCGTAGAGCAGCGCTGTGGTCGCGAAGGCGACTGCAGCGTGGTGGTCCAGGAACCCCACCTGCGAATACCAGGCGTGGCCCGAGGAGAGCGCCAGGAAGACGCCGCTAAAGAGCGCGGCCGAAAGGCCGAGGAAGCGCAGCGCGAGGCAATAGGCGAGGACGACGGTTCCGGCCCCGAAGAGCGGCGGCACCCAGACGAGCGCCTGCTCCGCGGCGGCGATCCCCCCCGCGGCGTGGAAGGGGAAGGCCAGCCAGGTGCAGAGCACGTCGAAGAGGGGGGGCCAGATGGCCGTGGCTCCGGCCGGGAAGTTGATATACGGGTCGAAGACGAGGGTTTCGGGGAAGCGCTCGAGCCCGTAGGCGATCCGGCGCATGTGGTAATAGGCGTCCATCCCGAGGAAGTGGATGGAATCGCCGACGCGGACCGTCGGGAAAGGGAGGCTCCGCACTGCGAACGAGAGCAGGAACAGCCCGAGCGGTGCGCCGATCCGAGCGCCCGCCCCTTGCGAAGTCGCATTTCGCACGCTCGTATTCGATCCCCCCGGCGCGAGCGCAGAGCGGGACTCTCGCGCGGTCATCAGGCTACCATCCCCGGCATGAGAACACTCGGCGCCCGCGATGGCGGGCTCGATGTCGGCGTTGTGGCGTGGGGGGCGCTCTTCGCGGCGGTGCTGATGGTCGAGTGGGTGGCGGCGGGCCCGATTGACACCAGCGATTTCTGGTTCCACGCGCGCGCGGGGGAAACCTACGCGTCCGAAGGGCCGTGGCCGGAAGCAGACCCGATGCTCCACACGGCCCACGCCGAAGCACCCGTCCAGCACGAGTGGCTCTTCGGGGTCGCCATGCACGCCATGGACGTGGGGACCGGCCTCGGAGGCGTGCGCGTGCTCCACGGCGTCGCGGTCCTCGCGATCGTGCTGGCTGCGGTGGCTGTGCTGCGGCGTGCGAGGGCACCGACCGCTTGGACAGCGCTGGCGGCGACGGTTTTCCTGCTGCTCGCCTGGCCGCGCCTCGTCCAGATGCGGCCCGACCTGGTTTCGATTCTCGCGACACTCGGGCTCACCCTCCTGCTCTTTGAAGGCCGCGACCCGCCCTCCTGGCGCCGCGTCGCCGCCGCCGCTTTCGTGGCTTTTCTCTGGGCCAACTTCCACTCCCTCTACGGCCTGGCACCGGCGCTGGTCGTAGCGGCGCTGCTCGGCGTCTTGCTGCACGCCGCGGCCCTGAAGTGGGCGCGGCTTCCCGGGGCGCCACTGCAGTGGCGGCGCGCAAAGCGTTTGGCGCTGGCCGGGTTGGCGATCATCGGGGCGGGGCTCCTCAACCCGCGTGGCTTCGACCAGCATCTCACCTTTTTCTCCTCGTCTTCTGAGTTCGGGATCTGGGACATCGCCGACGAGTGGTTTCCCTTCAATCCGTTCGTGCTGCCGTCGGCGCTGGCGGGGGGGGCGCCGGTCGGAGATCTTGCCTGGGCGCTCACGGATGGGCTCTACGCCGCCGCGATCACGCTGGCGATTTTCGGAGTGGCTCGCTTTGCCTGGCGTCGCCGAGCTTGCGACCTGCGGACCCTCGACCCGCTCTACCTGGGATTGGCCGCGGCGTCAGCGGTGGCCATTCTGGTCTCGGTGCGCTTCCTGTGGATGGGCATTTTCCCGCTGCTCTTCCTCCTGCGCTTTGCGGCGCAGTCCGAAGAAGGCCTCACGCCTCGCAGGCGCGGGACCGCGATGGCAGCGGGCCTGGTTGCCCTTTTGTTGGTGGCCGCCCTGGCCTTCGATCCGGGTTACCGCGCGCGCCTTTCGAGACTCCCCGATTCGCTGTCCGGCTACTTCTCGGAATCGAGGGTGCGTCACGGCACCTACGAGCCCGGCATTCGCTTTCTGCAGGAGGCTGCACTCGAAGGCAACCTTTACAACCGCTACACGATGGGTGGATTGCTCGGGTACCGACTCGCGCCGCGGCTTCGGACCTTCGTCGATGGGCGCACCGAGCACTACCCGAGCAAAGTCCTCGCCGATTACTTTCGGATCGCCCATCGCCGCGAGGTCGATCCGGGCGAGACGGCACTCGAGGCCCTCGATCGCTACGGAGTCGACGTCTTCTTTGGCGTCGGCTTTCCTGCGCTCGGCGAGCATATCTACACCACCGCGCACCTCGAGGGGGTTCCCGGTTGGCTGCCGATTTTTCGCGGCCCCGGGCACGCGCTCTACCTGCGCGACAGCGAGCGCAATCGCGAAAACCTGGGGCGCGTGGCGCGCTTCTACGCAAGCGAGGGGGTGCCCTTCGATTTGCGTCGCGGCTTCGAAATCGACGCCGTGCTGCGCGAGGCTTCGGGTTGGTTGATCGATCGTGGCCTGCTCCCCGCTGCGTATCCCCAGTGGCTGCGCGACCGGGGGCACGCGGACCCGGCCCGGCGTTTCGAAGCGCTCGATCGGATGGGAGCCTTTTACGCGCTACTCGGTGCCTACGAGCTCGGGGCAGAAGCCGACCATGCGGCGCGGGCGCTGCAGCCTGTGGCGAAGGCGCCGTTGCGTCGGCTGGTCTACGGCGCGCTGCGACAGGACCGCGGAGCCGAAGCGCTGCTGCAGGCGCGAAGACTGCTGGCTTTGGATCGCACCGATCCGCGTTCCCAGGCGTTTTTTCGGGCCGCCCGTGCAGTTCACGGGCGGGCGCAGACCGAGAGCGGGGAAGCCTTTGCCCGGAGGCGGGCTTTGTACCGCGAAGCGCGTCGCGACCGCGGCGCGGAAACGCCGCCGGAACAGGGTTGGCTGGTTCCGCGAGCCGCGCTGGTCGATTCGTTGCCGCTACTCGACGCTTCCGAACGCGAGGCCTGCTGCAAGAGCTTCGACTGATCGGCGCGGCGCGACGCCGACCGGGACCTCTCCCTCTTCCGCGCTACTCTGCGGCCACCCCCAGGGAGGCCCGTTCTGGCGAAGCGAGCGCGTAGTGGTCGTGGGCGCGAACCCGAGTCCCGGGGCGAACTCGACAGGGCTCTTGTGTGGCTGTTGTTGGTGGCCTTCGTAGGGCTCACCTTTGCGATCTACGCACCGGCGCTCGACGGCAGCTTCA
>CAJXIC010000167.1 GCA_913054385.1 uncultured Pseudomonadota bacterium | reverse complement strand
CACGATCAATTCGATCTTCTCGGTGGTGTCCGCGTCGTCGTGATAGGCCTCGAGGCGACTCCAGGTCTGCCGGTAGGCGTCGAAGCGATTCAAAGCAGCGCGCTGGGCTCCCGGCTCGGCCGACAGATAACTTTTGGGCATGCGCACGTCGTTGGGGCAGAAGATGCAACGGCCCGGGCACGGAAAGGGTCGCGTCAGGATCGTGACGGGCGTTACGCCGCTCTGGCTGCGCACCGGGCGCATGACCACGCGCCGCACGAATGCGTCCTCGCGAACCTCATCACCCGCCTCGAGGGCATGGCGACGAAAGCCGGCGATCAACTCGGCTCGCGAGAAGAACCCACACCCATCTCGCGGATGACGGCGCAGAATCCCATCGAGAGTCGCGGCGTCGAGCGACTCCTCGGCCTCGATCTCAGCAATGATCGCCAGTAGATCGTCGCGGTGACGATCCGTGTCGGGAGATTCGTCTCCGGCTTCGAGCGTGAACGCGGGGCGAGCCACGGCGACTACACTACCGCAGGCCATGGACACCCCGACGCGCAAGGCACTCAACGCCATCAACCTCGCCTTCTACGCGCGCCACGCGGAGGCCTTCTCCGATACCCGGGAGCACCCCTGGCCGGGATGGGATCGCGTCCTTGCGCGCTTCGCTGAACGTGCGCCGGAGGCTGCCGGCGCCGTGTCGCGGGTGCTCGACTTCGCGTGCGGCAATGGACGTTTCGCCGGTCACCTCGCCGATCGCCACCCCACCGCCATCGACTACTGCGGCGTCGACGCAAGCGCTCCGCTCCTTCGCGAAGCCCAAAAGCGCTGCCAACCACTCGCCCGCGCAAAACTCGTCGAAGCCGACTGGGTGCTCGAAGCCACCGCGAATGCGATTCCCACCGGCCCCTTCGACCTCGTCGTGGCCTTCGGCGCGCTCCACCACGTCCCGGGGTTCGAAGCCCGGCGCGAAATCGTGCGTGCACTGGCCGAGAGGGTTGCCCCGGGTGGGCTGTTGGCAATCGCCTTCTGGCGCTTCGGGGCGCCGGAACACGCCGAGCGCTTCGCTGTGCGGATGGCCCCGTTGCGCGAAACGGCGCCGTGCTACGGCTTCGACCCGGGAGACCTCGAAGCCGGCGACCACCTGCTCCGCTGGGGAGACGCATCCCATCGTTATTGCCACTACAGCGACGACACCGAGATCGAGGCGCTGCTCGCCGGCCTCGCCCTCGAACGCGTCGATTCGTTCCTCGCCGATGGCCGCGGTGGCAATCTCAACCGCTACGAATTGCTGGCCGCGTAGTCGGTTCGTCGTTCGCCGGGGTCGCTCCTGCATTGCTGCATCACGCCAAAAGGGGACACTCCTCGTTTCGCCACGCCCAAAAGGCAAGCGCCACTGCTCCGGCCGCGACGCTCCCGAGGAATCGATGAACCGCTTCGATCGCGACACTGCTGTCCGCCCGCTCGGCGACGGCCGCTTCCAGGCCACCATCGACCGCGGCTGGTGGATCACTCATGGACCCAACGGCGGCTACCTCGCCGCCCTCCTGATAAAGGCGCTCGAAACCCGGCTCGGCGACCCCGAACGCTGCGCCCGTAGCCTCAGCCTGCACTACCTCTCGCCGCCCACCGAGGGGCCCTGCGAGATCACGGTCGCCATCGAGCGCAGCGGCCGCTCGCTCACCAGCCTTTCGGCGCGCCTGCTACAGGGGGAGAAGACCCGCGTGCTCGCCCTCGCCGCCTTCGCTACAGCGCGCCCCGGCACAGGCTGGAAAGTCGCGCGCTGCGAGGTGCCGAGTGTCCCCCCGCCGAACGCAATCCCAGAAGAGCGGCCCGAGGTCACGCACCTCGCAGCCTTCCGCGAGCGTGTCGAAACACTCTTCGTGCCCGGCTTCGAGCCCTTCGGCCGGCGCGAAGACCCCGACGTGAGGGCGTGGATGCGCCTGCGCGAGCCGCGTGCACTCGACGCTGCGGCGGTCGCGCTCTACGCCGACGCCCTGCCCCCGGCGGTCTTTGCGCTGCGCGAAGGCGAAAGGCCCGCGGGCGCGCCGACCATCGAACTCACCATCCACTTCTATGGCGATCCGGCAACGGCGGGCGTGGCCGACGACGACTATTGCCTCGCGCGCGTCGTCACGCACACGACGCGCGACGGGTTCCTCAGCGAGGACGGTTGGATCTTCAGCCGCGACGGCCGCCTCTTGTGCCAGTCGCGCCAACTCGCCGCGATCGTCGAGCCGACGCCCTCTTCGTAGCGCCGGCAACCTAGGTCTGGCGGCCAAGCCCCGCGGCAGAGCGACACGCGTCGAGCACCGGCGCCGCTGCTTCGCGGGCCCGCACGCAACCGGCGGCGAGAATCTCCTCGACTTCATCGGGGCGCGCTTCGAGTTCGGCCCGGCGCGCGCGCATCGGCTCGAAGAAGTCGAGCATGCGGGCCAGCAGATCCTTCTTGACATCGCCGTAGCCCAGCCCCCCCGCGCGGGCCCGCCCGAAGAACTCGTCGCGCTCTTCTTTCGAGGCAAAGAGCGACCACAAATGGAAGAGCGGTGCCTCGGTATCCTTCGGCGCGTCGACCGGCGTCGAATCGGTGACGATCGCCATCACCGCCTTCTTCAACTGCTTCGCCGGCCAGAACATGCGCAGCGTATTCTGGTAGCTCTTGGACATCTTGCGCCCGTCGGTCCCGGGCACGATGGAGACCCCCTCGAGAATGCGCGGTTCGGGAAGCTTGAAGACCTCGGCGCCGTAGACGTGGTTGAAGCGCTGGGCGATGTCGCGCGCCATCTCGATGTGCTGCTTCTGATCGCTGCCCACCGGAACGATGTCGGGGTTGTACATCAGGATGTCGGCGGCCATCAGCACGGGGTAGGCGAAGAGTCCGTGATCCGCCGAAAGGCCCTGGGCCACCTTGTCCTTGTAGGCGTGGCCGCGTTCGAGCAGGCCCATGGGCGTGATCGAACCCAGAATCCAGGAGAGTTCGCAGACCTCGGGCACGTCGGACTGGCGGTAGAGAATCGACTGCTCGGGGTCGAGGCCACAGGCGAGGTAGTCGAGGGCGACCTCGCGCACCAACCGACGCCGCAATTCGCCATCGCGCACCGAGGTCATCGAGTGATAGTCGGCGATGAAGTAGATGCCCTCGCCCTGGGCCTGCAAGTCGACGTGTTGACGGATCGCGCCGAAGTAGTTGCCCAGGTGGCATTCACCCGAGGAGGTGATCCCGGAGAGGATTCGCATGCCTAGTCGCGGCCCCCGGCTTCCGATACCGGCGTGAGCCAGTGCGCGAAGGTGGGATCGGCGCCCGCGACCACCCGCCGGAAACGTTCGGAGAGGGCTCTGGTCACTGGCCCGGGCACCTGCGCGGCGACGGGTTTCCCATCGACGGATTCTACCGGCCAGACCCCGGCCGTGGTGCCCGTAAGGAAGACTTCCGCGGCGGACTCGAGGGTTTCGACTGCCAGCGGCGCCTCGCGCACGGCGAAGCCCTCGGCGCGCGCGAGTTCGAGAATGCTGCGGCGCGTGATGCCAAGCAGCACGCGCGCCTCGGGCGGCGTGCAAACGCACCCGGCGTCATCCACCAGGAAGAGGTTGGTGGTGGGCCCTTCGGCGAGGTCGCCTTCTTCGTCGAGGAGAACGATCTCGTCGTAGCCTTTCCTGCGCGCGCGCCACTTCGCGACCATCGGCGAGACGTAGTTCGCCGCCACCTTCGCCTGGGGCGGGATGATGTCGCTTCGCCGGTTGCGGGTTTCGCGCTCGATATGCAGGCGCACCGTTTTGCGGAAGGGCAGCGCACCCGGCTTTCGCGCCTGGATGTCCGCGGTCGGGTCGTAGGCGGCGACCGCCAGGGCCACGTGATCGTCCACCGGCACTACGTCGACCTCCACCGAGGGCAGGTAGGCGCAAATCTTCGCGACGCAGGCGCCGGGGTTGGCGCGCACGGCGGCGAGCACCGCCGCGCGGATGGCATCGGCCGAAGCTTCGAGCGGCAGCCCCACCAAAACGCACGAGGTGCGAAAGCGCTCGACGTGCTCATCGACCCGGAAGATGGCCGTCCCCTTGGGGGTTTCGTGCACCGACAGGTAGTCGAAGACCAGCGATCCCCGCTGGTGACTGTGGGAGAGCAGGTGGACACCCGCCTCGTCCCAGGGCACCAGCGCTCCATCAATCCAGATTTTTCGCTGCACGCCGGACGGCTTCATGCGAGCGCAAGAGTATCACGCCAACCGGCAACCCGAGGCCCGAGGCGGCCGAGAAGCGCACGAGGCGGCGACGACCCCGCCGGCGGATCAGCCGCTACTTGCCCGGGCCGCCTGGAAGGACGCAGTTTTAGCGACACCGGGGACCGCTCGGCGGACACCTACCCCTGTAAGAGGAGTCTGTGCATGAAACGCGTCATCCGTGAAGCCACCCAGATCGTCGTTCTCAGTGGCCAGCTCTACCGCGAGTTGGCCCACTCGGCGCTCAGCCTCGTCCGCCCGCGGAACTGACCGAGGGCTCCTCGCCGTCGGGCTCCTCGCCGTCGGGCTCCTCGCCGTCGGGCTCCTCGCTCTTCGGGCCGCCTGCCAAGCGCATGCCGCGCTCGAGCCGCGCGCGCCTCTCGGCGGCGCCGCTGGCCTCCTGTTGCTTCACCCAGGTGCGCGCGGCCAGTGCCAGGGCGAAGAGCAGGAAGACCCCGGCCCCGATGGCGCAATCCATCGGCCCGAGGCCGAGCAGCGTCGGCCGGTAATTGGTGGTGACGTAGATCGCCTTCAGCACCGCTCCGAACGAGAGCAGCGACCAGCCGGCCAGGATCAGCAGATCCATGATGGGTAGAATGGGCATCATCTCCCTCGCCCGGAGGATCCTATCGGGCGCCCGCCCCCGCGGTCAACCCAGAAACTCGGGGCCGCGCCTGCCGATGGCGACCCCGGGGGCCACGGCTACAATCCCGCCCACGGTGGCAGACCACCCGGTAGCGCGCTTCACCGCCGCCCGGACGGAGGCCTTCCCGGGCCGACGTAGCTCACTCGGTAGAGCAGCTCACTCGTAATGAGCAGGTAATCGGTTCGATTCCGATCGTCGGCTCCACCGCACCCCGCCCTCACAGGGAGCCCGGAAGGGCACGCCGCCGCGCTACGAGCCCTCGGATCCTTGCTCTTCGCGGCCGCAGATCCGCCGGAAGCGGCAGTAGCTGCACAAGCGCGCCTCGGGCGCGTCGGCGGGAACGCGGGGGAAATTCTCGGCGTCCCCCATGGCGGTGTCGGCTTCGAAATGCAGCACGCGCATGGCCTCGATCGAAGTGTCGATGGTGGCTTCGGTCTCGGCCAGGCGGCTCTCGCTCACTTCCCATTCGTGCACCTCAGCGCGGTCGAGGTAGACGTCGAAGGCGCGCACGGCCTCGGGGGCGAGCCCCCACTGCTCGCGCGCCTGGATCGCGTAGGTGAGCAACTGGAATTCGTCGGCGTCCGAGGGCGAGCCGGTCTTCCAATCGTAGATCCGCGCCACGCCCTCGGCATCTCGCAACACCAGGTCGGGCGAGGCGAAGACCTTCGTTCCCTTGTACTCGAAATTATCGAAACCGCCGCGCGGCGAGGGGTCTTCTACGAAGATA
>CAJXIC010000166.1 GCA_913054385.1 uncultured Pseudomonadota bacterium | reverse complement strand
CGCTACAGCACCGACCAGATCACCGGGATGTTCATCTCGATGATGTTCGCGGGGCACCACACCACCTCCTCGACCGCCGCTTGGTGGCTGATCGAATTGCTGCGCCATCCCGAGGTGATGGGTGGGGTGGTTTCCGAGCTCGACGCGCTCTACGCCGACGGCCGCGACGTCTCGTACCACGCCCTGCGGGAAATGCCGCGCACCGAGGCCGCGATCAAGGAAGCGCTGCGCCTGCACCCCCCGCTCATCCTCTTGATGCGAAAGGTGCAGGAGGATTTCGAGTACAAAGGCTTCCGCGTCGAGGCGGGAAAGACGGTGGCGGTTTCGCCGGCGGTCTCGAACCGCATGCCGGAGTATTTCCCGGAGCCCGAGCGCTTTCTCCCCGAGCGCTACGCCCCCGGCCGCGAGGAGGACAAGCAGGGTTTCACCTGGCTCCCTTTCGGTGCCGGGCGCCACCGCTGCGTGGGCGCGGCCTTCGCCATGATGCAGTTGAAGGCAATCTTCAGCGTGCTCTTGCGGCGCTTCGAGTTCGAGCCCGCTCAGCCTGCCGAGAGCTATCGCAACGACCACTCGAAGATGGTGGTGCAGTTGGCGCGTCCCTGTCGCGTGCGATACCGCGAGCGACGGGCCGAGACGCGCGCCGCGAAGACCGCCGCGGGGGCCGCCGTCGGTGCAGCATCGGGCGCCGAGCGCATCGAGGTGGATTTTGACCTGTGCCAGGGCCACGGGGTCTGCGTTTCCGAGGCCCCCCTGCACTTCGGCCTCGACGAGGCGGCGCAGAAGGTGATGCTGTTGCGCTCCGACTCCGAGATCGACCCCGCCGACCGCGCTGCCGTCGAGGCAGCGGTGCGCTATTGCCCAGCCCGGGCGCTGGCGCTGGGCCGCGGGGCGCCCTCTTCCGCCAGTCCGACTCCGAGCAAGGCCGCCCCACCGCCCGAAAAAGGAACCTGAAATGCCCGCCTTTCCCCGCGAAGAACTCCAGCAGATGATCGACCGCTTCGTCGCCGCCAACGACCGCGCCGGCGAGACCGGCGATTGGGAGCCGCTCGGCGATTTCTACACCGAGGACGCTGTCTACTCCTGGAACATCGGTTCGAAGTGGGAGTTCCGCGCCGAGGGGCGCACCCAGATCCGCGACTGGGTCTTCGGCACCGAGATGGAGGGCCTCGGCAAGTGGACCTACCCCTACGTGCGCGTGCTGATCGACGACCAACAGGGTGAGGTGGTGGGCTTCTGGCGCCAGTTGGCCCCCCTCGAGCGGCCGGATGGCACGACCTACGAGATCCGCGGCACCGGCGGCTCGTGGTTTCGCTACGCCGGAAACTTCCAGTGGAGCTGGCAGCGCGACTTCTTCGACCACGCCAACGCCGGCGCCGTCTTCGGCGAGCTGATGCAGAACGGCCAACTCACCCCCGCCATGCAGGAGCGCATGAAGCAGGGCTCGCGCATGCCCGGCTGGGTGAAAGCCAGCGACTTCGACTGGTACCAGACGCTGGGCTAGCGCCGCTTCGACCGATCCGATCCCCCGCCCAGAACTCCAAAGAGATCCTCGACCTGTTCGAGCGAGCGCTGGGTGAGCGGCATCGGCAGGTCGTGCTCGGCGGCGACGTCGAGGGCGAGTTGCAGGTCCTTGCGGGCGAGTTCGGCAACGGCGGTGAAGCGCTCGCGGATCACGTCGAGTTCGGGGTGGGCGACGAGGGCGCTGCGCCCGGCCAGGAAGGCGCGGGCGTTGTCGTTCATGATCCAGCTGAGCACCTCGAGGAGCTTCTCGCGCGGGAGCCCCGCGGCGTCAGCCAGCTGCGCCGCCTCGAGGTAGCCGTGCCAGGCCTGGAACTGCACCAGGTTGTTACACAGTTTTGCGACCGCGCCGCTGCCGAGGGGACCACAGTGCGTGACCTCCGCGGCCGAGGTCTCGAAGACCGGCCGGCAGCGTGCCACCGCGGCGTCGCTGCCGCCCACCATGTAACGCAGTTGATGCTCGCTGGCGCGGTCGCGACCGCCGGTAACCTGCGCGTCGACCAACTCACAGCCCGCGGCCTCGGCATGCGCGCCGAGGCGGTGAACCAGCGCCGGGGAAACGGTTCCATGGATCGCCAGGATCGTTCCCGGCGCGGCGCCCGCCAGGACTTCCTCCACCACGGCCTCGGTCGCGGCGTCGTCGATCACGCAGATGCCCACCACCTCGGCGCGCTCGCCGACTTCACGCGCGCTCGCAGCGGCGTACGCACCGGCCGCGGCGACCTCGCGGGCGATTTCTGCGCGCAGGTCGAAGACCGAAACCTCAAAGGCGCCGCCGCACAGGTTGCGCGCCATGGGTTCGCCCATGTCACCGAGCCCAATGAATCCCACTCGTTCGACCATTCGCCCGCTCCTCTCCGCCTCGCGCGGTCGCTCTTTTGCTGCGACGGTAGATCATCTAGCTTAGCCGCAGCAGCGCCCCGGAGGGTTTCGTGACGTCCCCCCACGCCATCACCAACCTCGAGTTCGACCCCTACTCGTACGAGCAGGACGAGGACCCGTATCCGATCTACCGGCGCATGCGCGACGAGGCGCCGCTCTACTACAACCCGCGCCTCGATTTCTACGCCCTCACGCGCTTCGAGGATTGCCGCGCCGCCTTCATCGACTGGAAGACCTTCAGTTCCGCCCGGGGCACCGTGCTCGAACTGATGGACGTCGATTTCAAAAACACGCTGATCATCTTCATGGATCCGCCGCGCCAGACGGCCCTGCGGAACCTGGTCTCGAAGGTCTTCACGCCGCGGCGAATCGCCGCCCTCGAGCCCGAGATCCGGGCGATCGCCTGCGGCTATCTCGACCCCCTGCGCGAGACCCACGGCTGCGACATCGTGCGCGACTTCACCGCAAACCTGCCGATGGACGTGATCTCGACGCTGCTGGGGATCCCGCCCGAGGATCGCGATCACGTCCGCGAACTCTCCAACGCCGTGCTCCACCGCGAGCCCGGCAGCCCGCAGATCCCACCGAGCGCTCTCGCGGCGATGCCAAAACTCCTGGCCTACTTCGAGTCGGCGCTGGCCGAGCGCCGAACGCGCCCGCGCGACGACATCATGACGCTGCTCTTGCAGGCCGAACTACGCGAACCCGACGGCGCCCTGCGGCGTCTGCGTGACGACGAACTCTGCTCGTTCTTCAACCTGCTCGCCACTGCCGGCAACGAGACCGTCACCAAGTTTCTCGCCACCGCCTTTCACTGCCTGGGCGAGTTTCCCGGCGAACGCCAGCGCCTGCTCGACGACCCGGCGCTGATCCCCAACGCCGTCGATGAAACCCTGCGCTACGACCCGCCCTCGCAATACCAGGGGAGGACGCTCAGCCGCACCGTCGAGATACACGGCGGCGTCATACCCGAGGGAGCGAAACTCCTGCTGATCAACGCCGCTTCAGGCCGCGACGAGCGCGCCTTCCCCGACCCCGACCGCTTCGACGTGGGGCGCCCCATCGAAAACCACGTGAACTTCGGCTGGGGCCAGCACATCTGCCTGGGGAAGAACC
Organism: uncultured Pseudomonadota bacterium; assembly: GCA_913054385.1. Lineage (GTDB taxonomy): Bacteria > Myxococcota_A > UBA9160 > UBA9160 > UBA4427 > JAYGCV01. The sequence goes on along the minus strand of CAJXIC010000166.1, from coordinate 2,119 downwards.
TGGCATTGCTCGAATCGCGCATCGCCATCGAGGAATTCTTGCAGCGCATCCCGCACTACGAAGTCGACCCCGAAGGCATCGAACGAATGCACTCGAGCAACGTGCGCGGCTTCAAGGGACTGCGGCTGCGCTACTGAGGGCCGCTGGTCGGGGTGGTGGGATTCGAACCCACGACGCTGAACCCCCAAAGTTCAGGCTCTAGCCACTGAGCTACACCCCGGCCGCAGGCAGGTTACCACCGAGACAGGGACGTTGTTGCTTTCCCGACCCGGTGGCGCGGTGCCGCCGGTCGGGAAAGCAACAAAGCAACAACGTCCCTGTCTCGGTGGTAGCGTCATTCGGCGAAGTCGCGGAGATAGGGCAGCGCCGCGGCGGTGTCCTCGATCGCGGAACCGGCGGAGAGGAGCTGGGCGGTGGCGTCCCAGGTGCCGTCGAGGAGCTGGGTGCGGGTGCCCTCGGGCACGCCCGCCGTCATCACGCCCGCGCGCGAGGTGACCGTGCGGGCCTCGACGTCGACCCCTACTTCCTGGGTCGGGTCGAGTTCCACGCTGTCCATCAGCGCGTCGAGGTCCCGCTTGGCGAGGGTTACGCAGGGGAGCCCGAGGGCCGTGCAATTGCCCGCGAAGATCTCGGCGAAGGAGCCGCCCACGAAGGCACGGAAGCCCACCCGCAAGAGCGCCTGGGGCGCGTGTTCGCGCGACGAGCCGCAGCCAAAGTTCTGCCCCACTATCAGGATCGCCGCATCCTGGTAGCGCTCGGCGTCGAGGGGGTGATCGCCCTTCGCCGCCGCGCGATCGTCCTCGAAGGCGTGCTCGCCCATGCTGTCGAAGGTCACTTCCTTCATGTAGCGCGCCGGGATGATGCGGTCGGTGTCGATGTCGTCGCCGCGGATCACGCAGGCGCCTCCAGAAACCGAATCGATGCGTCGCTCGGCCATTACAGCACCTCCCGCAGGTCGACGACCTTCCCCTTGAGTGCCGCCGCCGCCACCATCGCCGGTGACATCAGCAGCGTGCGCCCCTGGGGCGAGCCCTGGCGTCCCTTGAAGTTGCGGTTGCTCGAAGACGCGCAGATCTCGTCGCCGGCGAGCTTGTCGGGATTCATCGCCAGGCACATCGAACAGCCCGGCTCGCGCCAATCGAAACCCGCCGCTCGGAAGACCTCGTCGAGGCCCTCGGCAATGGCCTGACGCGCTACTTCTTGCGAGCCCGGAACCACCAACGTGCGCACTCCCTTCGCTACGTGCCCGGTCTGGGCCACGCGCGCCGCCTCGCGTAGGTCGGAGAGCCGACCGTTGGTGCACGAGCCGATGAAGGCCACGCTAATCGGAGTGCCTGCGATCGGGTCGCCCCCCCCGAGCTTCATGTATTCGAGCGCTTCGGCGGCCGAAGCCTGCTGTGCCTCGGGCAATTCCGCGGGCCGCGGGATGTTTTCATCGACGCCCAGGTTCTGCCCGGGGTTGATGCCCCAGGTCACCGACGGCGCGATGGCGCTGCTGTCGAGTGCGACGACGTCGTCGTAGTGGGCCCCCGGATCGCTGGCCGTGCTGCGCCACCACTGGACCGCGCGCTCAAAGGCTTCGCCCTGGGGCGCCTTCGGCCTTCCGCGCAAGTAGTCGAAGGTGGTCTCGTCGGGGTTCACGTAGCCGCAGCGCGCGCCGCCTTCGACCGACATGTTGCAGACGGTCATGCGCTCTTCGAGGCTCATGGCCTCGATCGCCGGGCCCGCGTACTCGTAGGCGTAGCCCACCCCGCCATCGACCCCGAGCTTGCGAATGATCGACAGGATCACGTCCTTGGCGTAGACGCCGGTCGCGAGCTTGCCGCTCACGTCGATCCGCCGCACGCGCAGCGGCGCCAGCGCCAGGCACTGGCTTGCCAGTACGTCGCGCACCTGGCTTGTGCCGATGCCGAAGGCGATGGCCCCGAAGGCGCCATGGGTTGCCGTGTGGCTGTCGCCGCAGGCGATCGTCATGCCGGGTTGGGTGAGGCCCTGCTCCGGGCCGATCACGTGCACGATCCCCTGTTCGCCGCTGGCCGTGTCGAGCAGCCGGATCCCGTGCTCGCGACAGTTGCGCTCGAGTTCGCCCATCATCGCCTCGGCGAGTTCGTCCGAGAAC
>CAJXIC010000165.1 GCA_913054385.1 uncultured Pseudomonadota bacterium | reverse complement strand
CGCCCTCGCCGATGCTCGACCCGTCGATCACGCGGTCGCGTTCGACCACGCCGACGCTGAAGCCGACCAACTCGACTTCTCCCGGCGGATAGACCCCCGGCATGGTTGCGGTTTCGCCCCCGAGCAGGGCGCAGCCCGCCCGACGGCAGCCCTCGGCCAGGCCACGGAGCGTCGCCGCTGCAATTTCGTAATCGAGTTTTCCCATGGCCAGGTAATCGAGAAAGATCACCGGCTCGCCGCCCTGCACGATGAGATCGTTCACCACCATCGCGACACAGTCGATGCCGATGGTGTCGTAGCGCTGGATCTGCGCGGCGAGCTTCAGCTTCGTGCCCACGCCATCGGTGGCACTGACGAAGATGGGGTTTTTATAGCGGTCGGGGGCCTTGAAGAGTCCGGCGAAGCCCCCGACCGAGGAGAGGACTTCGGGCCGGTAGGTGCTGCGCGAAATTTCCTTGATCTCGTCGATGAAGGCCTCGTCGCCGTCGAGATCGACGCCGGCACGCGCGTAGGCAGGGGCCGACGAGGGCGCGGCCTCGTCGGGCGCTTCGCCCCCGGACGTGGCCCCGTTTTCGGCAGGCTTCGTCTTCGGGTGATCCACGCCGGATTGGTAGTGGAAGGCAGCAACGGGCGCCATCCTTGGAGCGCCTTCTCTCGGGTGCGGTGGGCGCCGTGCTAGCCTTCGCGCGTGAGAACTGCAGGCGCCGCGGGGGCCGTTCGACAGAACGCCGTTGCGATCGTCGCGCGGTCCGCAGCGCCCCCCCATGGACGTCCGCGTCCGGGTTCGATTTGATGAGTGCCGCCGCTTCCCATTCCGAGCCCGGCTCGCCCGAGGCTTCTCCCGCGGAGGCCACCGACGGCTCCATTGGTGCGGCCCTGCGTCAGTCGTGGCGCAGGCTCTCGCCCTACCTGTACCGAAATCGGCGTTACTACACGCTCTGCGTCCTCGCGATCCTCGCCTACAACGCCGCCTTCGTCGCGATTCCGATGCTGGTCGGCCGCATCGTTGCAGCGGCCGAGGGTGGCCTGGGTCGGGAAGAAGTGGCGGTGCGCTCGTCTGTGCTCCTGGTGGTGGTGATTTTTGGCGCCGGCGTCCGTTACATCTCGCGGACGATGGTCTTCAATGCGGCTCGCGAGATCGAGTACGAGATTCGGAACGATCTCTTTGCTCACCTCCAGGCGTTGCCCCAGTCGTTCTACGGCCGCTGGCGCACGGGCGACCTGATGAGCCGCTGCGTCAACGACCTGAACTCGGTGCGTCTCCTTTTGGGACCCGGGTTCCTGAGCCTGATCCAGACGCCGATCATGTTTGCGGGCGTCCTGGTGGCGATGGTCTTCTTGAGCCCCACGCTCACGCTCCTGGTGATCGCGCCGTACCCGCTCTTCATCGGGATCGCGCGGACTTTCGGGCGCACGATGCACGCGCGCAGTCTCGCCGTGCAGGTCTCGCTGGCCGATCTCTCGAACCAGCTGCAAGAATCGATCTCCGCCGTCGCAGTCGTGAAGGCCTACGCCATGGAGGGCGAGCAGCAGGCGCGCTTTGCAGAGGCGAACGAGGGCCTGCTCCGGCGTCACCTCGCGCTGGTGCGCATCAACGCGGCGATGCCCACGATCACCGCGTTGCTCCCGGCGATTGGCATGATGGCGGTACTCGGGTACGGCGGCAGCCAGATCGCCGAGGGGGAGATGACCCTCGCCGTCTTCTTCACCTTCGCGATGTACATCTACCAGCTCACGTTCCCGACCTTCATCATGGGTTGGGTCGTGGCCCTGTTGCAGCGGGGAGCGGCCTCGCTCCAGAGGATCGACGAGATCCTCTCGGTGGCCCCCTCGATTCGCGACCACGAAGATCTCGATCCGGTGAGCCGGCTCCGCGGGGACATTCGCTTCCAAAACCTTACCTTTGGCTATTCTGAAGCGGGTCGCGAGCCGGTGCTTCGCGGCATCGACCTCGAGATTCCCGCCGGAACGAGTCTTGGCATCGTGGGCCCGGTCGGATCGGGGAAAACCACCCTGGCCTCGCTGATTCCGAGGCTTTACGAGGTCGACGAAGGGCAACTCAGCCTCGACGGGGTCGACGTCAACCGGATTTCCCTGGCCACGCTGCGCTCGTCGATCGCCATGGTGCCCCAGGACGCCTTCCTGTTTTCGATGTCACTGGCCGAGAACATCGCCTACGGCCTGGACGAAGCGGATCCCGAGCGAGTCGAAGAAGCGGCGCGGCGCGCCCAGTTGGCGAAGGACGTCGCCGATCTGCCCGCCGGCTACGCCACGCTGGTGGGGGAACGGGGCGTGATGCTCTCGGGGGGGCAGCGTCAGCGGACCGCGCTCGCAAGGGCGCTGGCTCTGCGCCCGAGCATCCTGATCCTCGACGACACCCTCTCCGCCGTGGATGCCGCCACCGAGGCGGCCATCCAGGCCGAACTCGGGGATTTCTTTTCCGGGCTGACGGTGATCGTGGTGGCCAGCCGCGTCAGTACCGTGCAGGGCTGCGACCAGATCATCGTGCTCGAGGAGGGCGAAATCTGCGAACGCGGTCGCCACGCGGAATTGATCCAGGCCGGAGGGGTCTATGCGGCGTTGGCCCGGGAGCAGGCGCGAGCCCCGCACGGCGTGCCGGGCGAGCCGGGGGGAGCCGCCGAATGAGCGAGCCCCTCTCCCAGGATCTCCACGAGGAAGAGGCGCTCGGGAAGGCCTACGACACCCAGTTGATGCGCCGGTTGTGGCAGTACGTGAAGCCCTACGGCCGGCAGATCGCGGGCACGTTGGCGCTGGTGGTGCCCCTCTTCGTTCTCGATCTCGCTCCGGCCTGGCTGATCAAGCAGGGGCTCGACGAGGCGCTCCACGAAGGCGGCGCTTCGGACTGGTTTGCATTCCTGGGCCCCTCGGGATCGGTTCAGGCCTTCGTCGGGCTTGCGCTGCTGTACCTGGCGATCTCGGTCCTTGGTTCTGCACTGCAGTATCTCAACATCATCCTGATGGCGACCACCGGCCAGTACGCGATGCGCGACCTCCGGCGCGGCGTGTTCGCCCACATCCAGTCGCTCCACCACGGCTATTTCGACCGTATCCCGGTCGGCCGGCTGGTTACGCGTGCTAGCAACGACGTCGAGAACGTCGCCGAAATGTTCTCCGCGGGGATCGTGGCACTGGTCACCGACATCCTGAAGATGATCGGCGTGGCGGTGGCGCTCTTCATCGTCAGCCCCAAACTCGCGGCGTGGACCTTTGTGGTCGTGCCCCTCCTGCTGGTCGCCGCGGTGATCTTCCGGCTCAAGGTGCGCGAAGCCTTTCGCATGGTGCGCGTGCGCATCGCGCGCATCAACACCCACATCCAGGAGACGATCACCGGGATGAAGGTGGTGCAGCTCTTCACTCGCGAGGAGAGGAACCTCGCCGATTTCGAGGCAATGAATGCCAGCCACCGGGACGCCTGGAAGCGGTCGATCCGCTACGACGCGCTGCTCTTCTCGGCGGTGGAGGTGGCGCAGAACATCACGGTGACGATCATCGTCTGGTACGGCACGGGGATTGCCGAGGCAGGAGTGATCTACGTCTTCATCGACTGGATGCGCCGTTTCTTCATGCCGCTTCGCGACCTCTCGGCGAAGTATTCGGTGATGCAGTCGGCGATGGCGAGTTCCGAGAGGATCTTCGAGCTTCTCGATACCGAGCCGGCGGTCCGCGACCCGCTGGTGCCGCGTGAGCTGCCCGCCTCGGAGCGCCGCGGCGGCACCATCGAATTCGAGAACGTCTGGTTTCGTTATAGCGACGGGGATGCTGCGGATGACGCCGAGGGCTGGATCCTTCGCGACGTCTCCTTCCGTGCCGATCGCGGCGATCGCATCGCCTTCGTGGGGCCCACCGGGGCGGGAAAGACGACCCTGATCAAGCTCCTCATCCGCTTTTACGACCCCACCCGCGGGACCATCCGGATCGACGGAATCGATCTGCGCGAGCTGCGCCAGTTTGACCTGCGGCGCCGAATCGCGACGGTGCTCCAGGACGTTTCGGTTTTCAGCGGGAGCCTGGCCGACAACATCGACCTCGGCCGGGAGGACATCGATTTCGACACCGTAAGGCGCTGCGCCCGAGCGGTGCAGGCCTCGGAGTTCATCGAAAAGCTCCCCGAGGGCTACGACACCGAGGTCCGGGAGCGGGGGAGCAACTTCTCCTCCGGCCAGCGTCAGCTGCTCTCCTTTGCCCGGGCGCTTGCCCACGGGGGCGAGGTGCTCGTGCTCGACGAGGCGACCTCTTCGATCGACCGCCGGACCGAGGCGCTGATCCAGCGTGCGACGCACGTGTTGATGGAGGGCCGGACCTTTATCGCCGTCGCCCACCGGCTTTCGACCGTGCGCGATGTCGACCGGATCTTCGTGCTCGAGGCCGGGCGTTTGGCGGAGTCGGGCAGCCATCAGGCACTTCTGGCCCGCGGGGGAAGCTACGCGACGCTGTACAGGCTCCAGATCGAAGCTTCCGAAGACCTGCCGGGGGGGTTGGTAACGGTCTGAGTTTTAGGTGGATTCACGCTTGCGCAAGCTCCCGGAGCGGTGTTTCATACAAAAACCCCCTGTTCTCCCTAGGAGGCGCCCCGTGGTGTCCCCCGGGATCGGGTTTCGACTGGAACGCAAGGCGAACTGGTCAAGCCCGGGCCAATCCAAGTGCTGAGTTGAGGGTCGGATGCGAATCAAATCCCTGCAGTTGCACGGCTTTAAGTCCTTCGTCGACCGGACGGTATTTCGATTCGATCCTGGGGTGACCGCCGTAGTCGGCCCCAACGGCTGCGGGAAGTCGAATGTCGTCGATGCCATCCGCTGGGTGATGGGCGAGCAGGCGCCGACCCGGCTGCGCGGCGAAGAGATGGGGGACGTCATCTTCAAGGGGACCGAAGGCCGTCCCGCGATTGGCGTCGCCGAAGTCACCCTCACGATCGACAACTCGGATGGGGGCGCACCGGCGCCCTACACGATCTACCCCGAGATCCAGCTGAGCCGCCGCCTGTATCGCTCGGGGGAATCGGACTATCGCCTCAACAACGCGCCTTGCCGCCTGCGCGACATCCACGATTTCTTCCGGGACACCGGCTCGGGGATCAAGGGCTACACGATCGTCGAGCAGGGTCGCATCGCCGAGATGATCTCGGCGCGCCCGGAGGCCCGGCGCGGCCTGATCGAGGAAGCCGCCGGCATCAGCAAATACAAGGCGCGTCGGCGGGAGGCAGAGGGGAAAATCGCCTCGACCGAGCGCAACCTGACCCGCGTGAGCGACGTGCTCGGAGAAGTGCGCCGACAGATTTCATTGCTCGAGCGCCAGGCCCAGCGGGCCTCTCGCTTCAAGCGTCTGCAGGAAACCCAGCGCATTCTCGAGCTTTCGCTCGCAGCGGACGAGCGGCGCGACCTCGAAGAAGTGCTTCGCACCGAGAAGTCGAAGCTCGGCGGCCTGCGCGATCGCGTCGAGGCGCTCGACGGCCAGGCCACCCGGTCGGATCTCGAAGTCGAGGAGAAGCGCATCGCGCTCGCCGAATTCGAGAAGGCGGCGGGGCAGGGCGCCGAGACCCTCTATCGCCTGCGCAGTGAGATCAAGGAACTCGAGGGTCGCATCGAATTGGCGCACCGCGAAACCGCGGGCCTCGAGGCGAG
>CAJXIC010000164.1 GCA_913054385.1 uncultured Pseudomonadota bacterium | reverse complement strand
GGGACGCGACCGCTTCCCACCAGGGGGCGGCCTCCCCTTCCCCGCCGACCAGGATCACGTGCTTCGCGCGCTCGGCGAAGTGCTGGGCGTAGTCGGGAGGCCGCGGATCGTGCTCGGCCATCTCGATTCGCGGATCGGGCCCTCTGGCTGCGTCGCCAAGGGCTCGCTTCATGGGCGCCCGAAAGCTTTTCTCGAAACGCTGGGAGCGATCCTCGGGCGGCGGTGCGCCCCCACCGCCGGCGAGTCCCCGACCACCCGCCAAGAGAGCTGCGCGCACGCACTCGGGGCGACCGCCCGCGAGCAGCAATGCCGCGTACGCACCCACCCCCTCGCCTGCAAGCACCACCGGCTCGTTCGATTCGCGGGCGATCTCCGCCAGCGCGATGTCGGCATCGGCCGCGAAGAGTTCCGGCGAATAGACGCCGCCCTCGCGCCAGGCCGAACGCCCATGGCCCGAAAAGTCGAGGCCGAAGACAGGCCCCGACCAACCCGGAGCGACGCCGCGAAGCGACGCCGCGTCCGACCACAGCGCGTGAAGCAGGAGCAGCGGAGGGCCCACCCGATCCCGCCAGGAATGAAGCGCGAGTCGGGTGGTGGCATGCCGAATCTCGAGCGGGGCGCTTTCGCGAGCCGCACTCATCGCGGCAGCCAATCCAGAATCACGCGAGCCGTGGCCTCGGGCTCTTCCATGTGCATGAAGTGTCCGGCGCCCTCGATGGTGGCGCGCTCGACGCTGCGAAGATTCTTGAAGCGCTCTTCCAGCACCGAGTCTGGCAGGGGGCCCCAGGTATCGGGCTCGCCGCCGATGATCGCCAGCATCGGTGCCTTCAGCAGCGGCCAATCGAGGGTCACCCAGTCCGGGCGCCAGGGACCAAAGCCGCGCCCCGCCGCCGGGTCGGCCTTCCACACGAAGCCGCCCTCGACTTCGCGGGCGCCAAGCCCGACAAAGTGGCGCAGCCACGGTTTTGAGAGTCGCGGATTCTGCTCGCTGCGGCGCTCCACGAGATCCTCGAAAAGCGGCCGGGGTCGCCACACCGATTCTTCGGCAGGGCGTCTGCGTTTATCGAGAAAGGCCTCGAAGCGTTCGGGCACGCTGCGGTCGTCGTTCCAGGGCCCCGGCATCTCGAAGCCCGCGGGCGGCGGACCGAAGCCGTCCAGGTTGACGAGTTGGCGCACGCACTCGGGTGCGTAGATCGCCGCATCAGTGACCATGGCGCCGCCGCGGCTATGCCCCAGCAGGTGCGACGGGCGCCCCACCCACTCGAGCACACCGATCAGGTCTACTACGTCGAGCGGCCACAGGTAGGCGTCGGCCCAGGCCGAATCGCCGTGGCCACGAGACGTCACCGAAACCAGCCGGAAGTGCTCGGCGAGGAGCGGAGCGATGGCATCGAAGCCGCGGCCGTGGTCGAACATGCCGTGGGAAAGAATGATGGGCGTGGCCTCGGGGTCGCCCCATTCGTGGATGCGAAGGCGCACGCCGTGGGGCGAGAGGTCGTGTTCGCGCTCGGGAGCGCAATGCTGCCAGGGGCTGGGTTCCATCGCGGCGGGACTCTAGCGGGCCGAATCCAAAACACCCGCGGATTTCAACCCCGAACGCGCTGATTCGCCGGATCAAAGAGTGGACGCAGCTGAAGTCGCGCCGGGAAGCGCTCACCCGCTACTTCAATGGCGAAGCGGTCGTCGCGCAGCCAGCCCGCATCGACGACGCCCTCTTCGCGGGCGACGTAGCCAAGGCCGATGGCGCAGTCGAGGGTGTGTCCGTAGCCGCCACTGGTGAGCCAACCCACGGCTTCGCCGTCGCGGAGCAATGTTTCGCGCCCGAGCAGGCGCAACTCCTGCGGAAGCGCGGCGCTCACCACCGCAAGGCGCCTCGAGAGCCCGGCTGCGCGCTGCCGCAGCAGAGCCTCCCGGCCGAGGAAGCCGCGCTCGGTGTCGAGCTTCGTTGCGAATCCGAGTCCCGCCTCGAGCGGGGTATCGCGTGGCGTCACATCACTACCCCACGCACGGTAGGCCTTCTCGAGGCGCAGGCTCTCGATCGCTCGATAGCCCGCGTTGATCAATCCCCTCGACCTGCCCGACCGCATCAAACGGTCGTAGATCGCGCCCGCCACCTCCACCGGGCAGTGGAGTTCGAAACCCAGCTCGCCGACGTAGGTGATGCGTTGCGCACGAACCGAATGTCCGGCGATCCCTACCTCGCGCCATCCAAGGAAGGGAAGCGCGGCATCCGAAACGTCTTCCTCGCAACAGTCGGCGAGAATCTCGCGCGAACGCGGCCCCATCAGTGCCAGCACCGCGCCTGCGTAGCTGACGTCGCGCACGTCGACATCCCAGTCGGGATGGTCCCGAAAGCGCGCGCGCAGCCAGGCGAGGTCGCGGGTGGCAGAGCCTGTCCCGGTGGTGATCGCGAAGCGATCGGCCGCGAGGCGCGACACCGTAAAATCGGCCTCGATCCCGCCGCGTTCGTTCAGACACTGGGTGTAGGTGAGCTTGCCCGGAGGCGTTACGAGATCGCCGGCGCAGACGAAATCGAGGGCTCGCTCCGCGTCGGGGCCCTCGACCTCGAATTTAGCGAAGGAACTCTCGTCGAAGAGCGCCGCCGCCTCGCGCGTGGCACGGTGCTCCGTGGCCACACACTCCCACCAATCCGGTCGGCCGAAAGTCTCGTCGTCTTGCGGGATCTCACCCGCACCGGCGAACCAGTTGGGGCGCTCCCAGCCCAGCTTCTCGCCGAAGCACGCTCCCGCCCCCTGCAATCGATCGTAAAGCGGCGAACGCCGGAAGCGACGTGCACTCGCATGTTCCTCCCCCGGCCAGGCAATGGTGTAGTGCTTTGCGTAAAGCTCGAGGGTGCGGCTCTCGATCCATTCGCGCTTCGCGTGGGGTGGCCCAAAACGGCGAATGTCCACTGGCCAGAGATCGTCCGTCGGCCCACCCGCCTCGATCCACTCCGCCAACATGCGGCCCGCGCCCCCGCCTGCGGCGATGCCAAACGCATTGAAACCGGCGCCGACGAAGAACCCACGGCACTCGGGCGCCTCGCCGAGGATGAAGTGCCCATCCGGTGTGAACGCCTCGGCCCCGTTCAGGAGTTGGCGAATCCCCACGTCGGCCAGTGCCGGCACGCGCCCCTGTGCCAGCTTTGAAGTGGCTTCGAAGTGCTCAAAATCCGAATCGAGGAGTTCAAAGGCTTCGGGGGTGCTGCGCTGCGGGCTACACGGGATGGGGTTCGGTTCGTAGCCCCCCATGATCAGGCCCCCGGCCTCTTCCTTGTAATAGGTAAGGCGGTCGGGGTCGCGCAGCGTTGGAAGGTCCGGCGTCACTCCCGCAATCGGTTGGGTGATCAGGAACTGGTGCTGGACGGGAACCACCGGTACCGAAACTCCCGCGAGCTCCCCGAATTCCCGCGCCCAGCGGCCAGCACAATTGACGACGATTTCGCAGGCAATGCTTCCGCGGCTGGTTTCGACCCCGGCGACGCGGCCTTGCCGGAGGACCACCGCGCACACGTCGACGTCCTGGATGATCCGCGCACCCGCCTGCCGCGCCCCGCGCGCCAGCGCCTGGGTGATATCCGAGGGGCTTGCCGAACCGTCACTCGGCACGAAAGCGGCGCCCACCAGATCGTGGATCTCGATCAGCGGCCAGAGATCACGGGCTTCCCCGGGCGAAATCATCTGCATCTCGAGACCGAAGCTGCGCGCCGTTGTGGCCTGGCGCCGCAACTCCTGGAGACGGTCGGCGCTACACGCCAAACGCAGGCCCCCGCAGCGCTTCCAGCCCGTGGCCAAACCGGTCTCCGCCTCGAGTGATTCGTAGAGCGCCACCGAATGCCCCAACAGTCGGGTGATCGAAGCCGAGGTCCGCAGCTGCCCCACGAGCCCTGCCGCGTGGAAGGTGCTCCCGCTGGTGAGGCGATGCCGTTCGAGCAGGACGACTTCGATGCCGCGCTTCGCCAGGTGGTACGCCACTGAGCAGCCGACGATGCCGCCGCCCACCACGACGACTCGCGCCTGATCGGGAAATGCGTTTTCGCCCGCGCTCGTCACGCTTCGAGTTTTGCAAGGGCGCGCGCCAGACGCTCGAAACCCTGTGCCGTGTAGGCCTGATAATCGAAATCGAGGGTCGAGTGCGTCTCGGAGACCGCGCTCCACAGGGCTTCACGCAACAGCGCCGCACACTTCATGGCGGCGAAGCCGCGCCGCACCTCGAGGGCGCCGGCCTCTTCTCCGAAATAGCCGCGCAGCAGACGCTCTTCCCGCTCGCTGTCGAACTCGTTGTTGGCAGCAAGTCCCGCGAGGTCAAAGTAGGGTGAACTCCAGCCCGCGTAATCCCAATCGACCAGCCAGAGGCGATCGCCGTCGTCGATGAAGTTGGCGGCCAGCAGATCGTTGTGGCCGAAGACGATCCCACGCTCGGGGATCTGCACTTCGAGCTCCTGGACAGTGGCTCGCCATTTCGGACACTCGGTCGCCCGTGGGTGCCGATCACGCTCGAGGGTGTGCAGGTAGCTGCGGATCACGTGAAAGACGGGAAACGCCAGCGTCGGGCCTTCGAGATGGTCGCGAAGATCACGGTGGCAACGGAGCACCAGCGCCAACGCGCGATCGAGTTGCTCGGGGTCCGTCAGCGCCGCGGCGTCGAGGGTGGCTCCCTCGATGAAGCGAAGCACCAGCGCTCCCGGTTCGGAGTGCACCACCGCGGGCGAGATACCCGCCGCCGCCGCCGCGCGGGACGCAGCGACTTCATTGAAGCGCATCACTCCGTGGATCGGGATGTCTTCGCCGATCCGAACGAAGTAGCGCTCACCGCGATCTTCCACCACGAAGTTCGCGTTGGTGATGCCCCCCTCGATCGGCGTGGGGTCAACGTTGCCCCGAAAACATTCGAGACCTGCGGCGCGCTCGCGCGGGCTCTGGCTCATCACTCGCTTCGTAGCCTCCCGGATCGACGCGGATTCTCGACCCAATCCGATCGCGTAGCAAGGCCCGTCCTGCGGGATACGACCCGCAGCCCACGATTCCGCGGTCGCGAAAGCGGTCGCCTACGCCGCTCCGATAAATGGGCTGAGGGCCGCTGAGCCCGCCTCATACCCTTCGAGGCGGCCGGGAGCGTCGATGGCCCGGCCTGCGACGCCGTCGGCCCCGGCGGCCTCTGCGAAGCCGATGCAGAGGACGGCTGCGGTCTCGACGCCAGCCTCGACAACTGCGGCGGCTACGACTGGTACCTGAAGCGCACCCAATAGCCCGGCGCGGAGCCGCCAGAACCGGGAGCGAACCCGGAACACGGACGTCGTTGGTTTCCGACGGTGCTGCGGGTTCGTCTATGCTGGGCGCGATGGAAATCACCAGCGATCTCTCGGCCGGAGGCGAAGGCGTCTTCCACCACCGCTCGGCCAACCCCTTCGAGTTCTTCCACATCCTTACCGAAGGCGATTCCCTCGAAGAGCAGACCGTCTTTGGAACCCTGCTCCTGCCCGAGAAGCCCGCTTCCGAGCCGATGCCCGTGATCGTCGCCTGTCACGGCAGCCTCGATTGGCGCCCGCACCACCAGGAGTACATCGCGCGCTTCCTCGAACAGGGAATCGCGGTGTGGCGCGTGCACAGCTTCGAGCCGCGCGGGGTGACGAGCATCGTCGAGGACCAGATGCAGGTGACGATGGCAATGCTGCTCTGCGACGCCTTCGGCGCCCTGCGC
>CAJXIC010000163.1 GCA_913054385.1 uncultured Pseudomonadota bacterium | reverse complement strand
GCCATGTGAAAGAGCGGGAACATGCAGACGCCATGTTCGGGCTCGTCGCGGAACACCCCCTGGAAGCTGCGCAGCCAACTGGCCCGGTGCGAGAGCACGACGCCCTTGGGGCGACCCGTGCTGCCGCTGGTGAAGAAGAGAACGTGCGGGTCGGTTTCCTGCAGCGCGGGCTCGTTGAACGGAGAGGCGTCGCCTTCGCGGGCCACCGCGGCGAGATCGGTTCCCATCCCGGCAGCGTCGAGATTTGCGAGCCCGCCGATTGCGAGGGTCGCTGCGATTCGAGCGGCGGTCTCGGCGCGTTTGGCGTCGGCGACCAGGACCTTAGGTTGGCAAAGCGCCACGACCGCCTGGGCCTCGGCTTCGCCGAGCCGCGCATTCACCGGTGCGAAGAGCGCGCCGAGACGCGCGCAAGCGACGAAGAGCGAAAGCAGGCCCAGGTGGGTGTCCGCGAAGGTGGCGACGCGGTCGCCGTGCCTCACGCCGGCGGCGCGGAGCGAATTTGCCACGCGGTTGGCCTGGGTATCGAGTTCGCGATGGGAGAGATCGACTTCGCCGAGCGAAGCGGCTCGGGCGCTCCCCAGCAACTCGGCGTTCTGCCGGAAGAGGTCGCCCAAAAGCAGGGGGCGCGAAGCTACACTTGCGATCATGGCAGTTCAGAATATCGTCTCCTGCATGGAACGCGAGGTTCTCCTCACAGGAATCGGCGGCCAGGGCGTGCAGCTCGCGGCCCAGGTGCTGGCGCGCGCCGCCACCGCCGAGGGCCGCCATGTGATGTCGCTCGGGACCTACGGCGGGTCGATGCGCGGCGGCGACACCGACGCCAGCTTGCTGCTGGGCGACGCGCCGATTTCGGCGCCGCCGATCGTCTCGCGCGCCTGGGCGGTGGTGGGGATGCACCCGCGCAACTGGGACGCGGCGCTGGCGAAATTGCGTGACGGGGGCGTCGCCCTGGTGAACGGCGATCTCTTCGAGGGAGGAGCCGGAGACGCGGTCTCGCTCGAGGCCACCGCGCTGGCCACCGCGGCGGGAAGCGACCGCGCCGCCGCGCTGGTGCTGGTCGCTGCGCTAGCGGGGGCAACCGGGCTGGTTTCCCTCGAAGCGCTGGTCGACGCCATGGCGGCCTCGCTTCCCTCCTACCGGACCGAGCACGTCGAAACGAACGCCCGTGCCCTCGCAGCGGGCTTCGAAGCCGCGCCCACGGGCTTGCCCGTCGCGTTCGAGGCCGCAGCGTGAGCCAGCGAGGCCACGTCGTGATCGACATCGAGCGCTGCAAGGGCTGCGAGTTGTGCATCCCGGCGTGCCCGCCGCAGGTGCTGCGGATGACCGGCGAACACAATCGCATCGGGGCGCACTACCCGGAACTGCTCTCGGGCTGCACCGGTTGTCGCGCCTGTTGGCTGGTGTGTCCGGATTTCTGTTTCGAGGTCTGGCAGTTCGATGAGCCCGGTGCCCCGGGTGCGAGGCCCGGCGAATGAGTCGTCGCTTCATGCAGGGCTCGGAGGCCATCGCCGAAGCCGCCATCGCTGCGGGCTGCCGCTTCTTCGCGGGCTACCCGATGACCCCCTTCACCGAGTTGCTCGAGCACTTTGCCGCCAAACTCCCGGCCGAGGGCGGCGTGTGCGTCAACGCAGAGAGCGAACTCGAAGCCATCGGCATGGCCTGGGGGGCCGTGGCCACCGGTGCGCGCGCGGCTACCGGATCGACCGGGCAGGGGTTGTCGCTGATGCAGGAGTCGATCTCCGAATTGGTGCGCGCCGAGCTGCCGTTGGTGCTCTTCAACCTGGCTCGCGGCCAGGGGGACTATTACCAGGCGACTCGCGGCGGCGGGCACGGCGACTACCGACACCTGGTGCTGGCGCCTGTGGACCTGACCGAGGCGGTGCAGCTCACCCAACTCGCCTTTGACCGGGCCGAATGCTGGCGCAACCCGGTGTTGGTCTACGGCGATTATCTGCTGGCGCACACCGCCGAGGCGGTGGCCATCGAGCCGGTGGCTTTTGACCCGCTGCCGTCCAAAGACTGGGCGGTGGACGGCTCGCGCAGCGGGAGCGGTTCGCCGCGAAATCTGAACCCGATCGGCATGGTTCCTGGCAAGAAGGGCATCGAGCCCGAACGCTTCTGGAAGCGCTTGCAGGCGAAACACGAAGCCATGGCGGCGGCCGAAGCGCGCTGGGAGGCCGAATCGACCGACGATGCCGAGTTGCTGGTGGTGGCCTTTGGCAGCGTGGCCCGCTTCACGCGCTTCGCGGTGCGCGAGTTGCGGGCGGAGGGCGCGCGAGTCGGTCATTTCCGCCCGGTGACGCTCTGGCCGTTCCCGTCCGAGGCACTCGCAGAGGCCGCGCGCGGCGTGAAGCGCGTGGCGGTGCTCGAACAGAACGCCGGCCAGATGATCGATGACGTGCGACTGGCGCTCGAGGGGCGGGTAAAGGTGGTGGCGATCGGTGGCATCTCCAGCGACGACGCGGGTTTCGGTGTGGGGCCGATGCTCGAGCCGGAGAGGATCCGCGCCCGGGTCGGTGCTGCGTTGGCCGGCCGCGAGGTGCAGCCGTGAGCGACGAAGTCCTGCGCAGCGATCGGCCGCCCGAGAGCGGGGCCACCCGCACCGGCGAATTCAAGCCGACTCTGCAGTTGGGAACGGATCACGATCTGTGTGCCGGCTGCGGTGAGCCGCTGGCCTTGCGAACGATCCTCGAGAGCATCGAGGAACTCGGTCTGGCCCAGCGCACCATCGGTGTGATCGGGATCGGCTGTTACACGGCGCTCACCAGCCTGATGGATCTCGATTTGATCCAGGCGCTCCACGGGCGCGCACCCTCGCTGGCCACCGGGGCCAAGCGCATGCTGCCGGATCGGCTCTTCTTCACTCTCCAGGGCGACGGCGACATGGCGAACGAGGGCCTGCAGGAGGTGATCCACGCCGCGGCGCGCGGCGAGAACATCACCTGTGTGCTGCTCAACAACGGGGTCTTCGGCGAGACCGGCGGCCACATGACGGCGACCACCGTGCTGGGGCAGCGAACCAAGAACACCCTGGAGGGCCGCGACGCCACCCAGCACGGTTATCCGATCCAGATGGTCGATCTGCTCGCTCCGCTGGGCGGCACCGCCTACGCCGCGCGGGGCTCGGTCCACGACGCCTCCGGGGTGGTGAAGACGAAGGTCATGATGCGCCGAGCGTTCGAGACCCAGATGCGAGGCGAGGGTTTCTCGATCGTCGAGATCCTCACGATGTGCCCCACCGGCTGGTTTGTGCCCACCGCGAAGGGCCCGGGGTATCTGAACGAAGTGCTCGGCGCGGTTCACGTCACCGGCGAATGGAAGCGCGACGGCCGCCTGTTGCGCGGAGCGGAACCGGAGGCCCCGAACGAGGCGAAAGAGCGAGGTGCCGTGTGATCAAGCGCTACCACGGGGACCATGCGCGCTCGATCCGGGTGGTGTGGTTTCTCGAAGAGCGTGGCCTCGGTCTGGCGCGCCCCGATCCCGTCCCCGTCCACTCGTAACATCGGAGGGCCGCATGGTGTTTTCCTACTCCGACTCCGTTTACCCGATCCGTGCAGACTTCGGCGAGGCGCATCGGGCCTACTGGCACGAACTAGCCCGCCCGGGCTGCTGGTGGAACGGCGCCGAACGGGTCGCGATTGCGGCGGCGGTGCGGAGTGCTCGGGATTGCGGGCTCTGCGCCGAGCGCAAGCAGGCCCTCTCGCCCAACGCCGTGCAGGGCGAACACGCTCATGCGGGCGTGCTCCCGACGGTGGCCGTGGAGGCCGTCCACCGCATCACCAGCGACCCCTCGCGACTCTCCAAGGCCTGGGTCGATGGTCTGGCGAAACAGGGACTATCGGATGCGGCCTACGTCGAGACCGTCGGGATCGTGGTCGCGGTGGTGAGTATCGATTCCTTCCATCGCAACCTGGGGCTGCCGCTCGAGCCGCTCCCGAAACCGGAGGGCGGCGAGCCCTCGGGCTACCGGCCCCCCTCGGCCGAACCCGGCGAGGCGTGGGTGCCGTGGATTCGGCCTGAGAAGGCGTCCGGCTCCGAAACCGACTTGTATTTCGGGATGGCACGGGTGCCGCATGTCGGGATGGCAATGAGCCTGGTGCCCGACGCGGTGCGCTCCATGGGGCGGCTGAGCGAAGCCCAGTACATCGCGCCCGCGATCGTGGCGATGCCCGGAAGGAACCAGCCGGGTCGCGCGCTCGAACGTGCCCAGATCGAACTGGTGGCGGGCCGGGTTTCGGCGCTGAACGAGTGCTTCTACTGAACGACCGCGCACGCCATGCTGCTCCGTGAGAGCGGCGCGATGGAAGGCCGGGTGTTCGATCCGCGCGCGGTCACCGACGCTTCGGTGGCCAGCGGCGTGCCCTTCGGTGAAGAACTAGTGGCCTTCGCCAGCGCCTCGGTGACGGGCAGCGAGGCCGAACTCGCCCAGCATCGGGAAGCTCTCGAGGCAGCCATGGGTGTCGAAGCGATGGTGGACGCCGCCGGGGTGGCCGCGAATTTCGAGCGCATGGTGCGGATTGCCGACGCCACCGGCATTCCGCTCGACAAGCCGGTAGCGGTTTTCACCGTCGGTTTGCGCCAGGAACTCGGAATCGACGCCTTCGGCGCGGCTCGCAACACCCCCAAGGTGGGTGCCTTGCTGGCGGCGCTCGGCCGCCTGGGCCAGCCGCTGGCTCGACGCCTGATGGCCCATTACGCCGGGCGCTCCTGAGCCCTTCGCGGGGGGAGTCGCAAGCCGACGGGGGAGCGCGCGCTGGTCTCCCGGGGGCTCGAGGGTGGGTAGGAATATGGTTGTAAAGCCCTAGCGGGACGGCAACAGGAGGATTTCGATATTACGCAATGAAAACTATCTGTTGAAACCACGGGATACATATAAGCAGGTAATCGGATAGTTATTTCACCCTAGACATAAATCTGCGTGCGTGAAGGCTACCGAAGTTCGTGCGCCGCGACTCAGCGCTTTCGGCGCACACGCTCGTAGCCCTCGATCACTCCGCGCTCGTTGCGCAGCACCAGGTCGCGCTCGGAGACGAAGCCCACCTCGTCCTCAAAGTGATAGCCACGCGGCATGGAAGCGATGGCCGAGGATTCGATGGTTCCGACCAGCTTCCCGGCGTCGAGCTGCCAGGGCCCACTGGCGTAGCCGAGACGGCGCCCGCCCTCGCGGGCCGAAATCAGAAGGGCCCCGTTGGCGTGGAGGTGGACCTCGAGGCGGTCGCTATCGCGGGCGGATTCCCAGTAGCCGACGAGGCTTTTCGCATCGACTGCCACGGGCTCGCCCGCGTCCAGCGGTGTGGGGGCTTGGATCGGGGTGGCGCAGGCGAATTAAATGCCGGCGAACGCCAGGCCGAGCCAGTGGACAAGAGAGCGTGACACGCGGGACCTCAAGGAAGGAATCGGGGTTCGATCATGCCACGTCGCGGCGGCGCGAGCGCGCCGCGCCCGCACACCCGAGCAGACCCAACCCAAGGCACAGGGCCGCAAGGCCTGCCGGGCCGAGGCTCGGGACCGAGACGTCGGCCGTGTCGTAGAGCGAGACCTCGGGGTCGCCGTAGAGGTTGAAGCCCACGAAGTTCTGCCAGTACCAACAGCGTCCGTAGAGTGTCTGGTCGCGTCTGATTTCCATCAGTGCGTCGCCGACGGTCTGCCCGTCGACGCCGACCCGGCGCATGAAGTGGTAGGCCATGCCGGCGATCCCGGACTCGTGGCTGGCCGAGGTGAG
>CAJXIC010000162.1 GCA_913054385.1 uncultured Pseudomonadota bacterium | reverse complement strand
TGTCCGACTCGAAAGCCACGACTTTCGAGGCGAGCTTGGTTTCGGCGTAGGCGGCGGCGACCCGCTCGAGGTCCTTCGAACCGGTCTGGTGGAAAATTTCGAGAGGGCGACCGTCGAGGCGCGGGAGCGCCCGAATCACGGCGTCGTTGATCTGCCGCGCACCCTGGCTGCCCCCGAAGATCAGGAGCCGCAGCTGATGCGCGCCCTCGTCTCGCGGCGCGGTCTCCCCGAGCGCATCGATGACCTTGGCCGGCAGGGGGATGCCGAGGTTCTGGACGCGCTTTCGCGCTCCGGGAAGCGCGTCGCGGGCCGCGTCGAAGCCGACGAAAATGCGTCCAGCGAAACGTGCGCCGAGTCGGTGCACGCGGCCGGGGACCGCATTGGGCTCGACCAACGCGAGTGGCGTTCTCGAGGCCACCGCGGCGAGAATTGCGGGCATCGCGGCGTAGCCGCCGACGGAGACCACGATCCCGGCGCCGAAGCGACGCAGGATCCCATGCGCCTTGAGGGCTCCACCCAGGATCCCGGCGATTCCGGCGAGCCGCCCCTTGAGATCGCGGTTCATCACCTGGCGGCTGCCCAGCGCGACAAAGGGCAGACCCGCCTCCGGAACCCATTGGGCATCGAGGCCGTGCCGGGACCCGATCACCAGGACCTCGTCTCCCCGCGCGACAATGGCTTCGGCCAGCGCCAGCGCCGGGGTGACGTGGCCGCCGGTTCCGCCGCCGGCGATCGCCCACTTCATCGTCGCCTCCGGTTGCCACTGGAGTTCGAGCGCTTCGCAGCGGAGTGCGACCAGTCGCTGCGGGCGATCCCCAGGAGCACCCCCGCCGCCGCCAGGCACACGACCAGGGAGGTTCGCCCGTAGGAGAGGAAGGGGAGCGTGAGACCCTTGGTCGGCAGGAGTCCCATCACCACCCCGGCGTTGACCGCCGCGGGCAGCGTCAGCAGCGCCGTGAGGCCAAAGGCGAGGAGCAGACCGAAACGATTCCGTGCGTCGCGGGCAATCCGCGATCCCGCTACCAGCAACGCTGCGAAGGCGCCGAGGACCGCGAGTACGCCAATCAGGCCGAGTTCTTCAGCGACGAGGGCCAGCACGAAATCGGTGTGGGCCTCTGGGAGGTAGTGGAGCTTCTGCCAGCCATTGCCGAGGCCGACCCCTTCGATACCGCCGTAGCCAAAGCCGACAAAAGATTGCACCAGCTGATAGCCCGAGTCCTGCGAATCCTTCCACGGATCAAGGAACCCCGAAACGCGTCGCATGGCATACGGGTTGCGGGCGATGAAGGCGATGACCGCCGCGATGCTGACGAGTGCTGCCGGCAGCAGGATGCGCCAGGAGGCGCCGGCCACGATGAGAATCAATGCGACCAGGCCTGCGAGCAGCACGGCGTTGCCGAGATCCGGCTGGGCGATCAGCAGCAGGATGGGAGCGGCCGCGAGTCCCAGGATCGCCACGGTGCGGCGGGCGTCGAGCGGGCCATCGCCGCCCGTTCGCGACGCCATCCATGCGACCGCCAGCACCGTCGCGAACTTTGCGATCTCGACGGGCTGGAAGCGGAATGCAGTCCCCGGTACGGAAAGCCAGCGCTGGGCTCCGTTGACCTCGGTTCCGAAGAATTGCGTAGCCAGCATCAGGCCAACGCCCAGGGCCCAGAGCGGCAGCGCCACCGCGCGCCAGAAATGCAGCGACAGCGAGGAGCAGATTCCCGCCACCACCAAGCCGAGGCCGAGTCCGGTCAAGTGATCGAGAAAGAGCGGCGGAAGGTGGGTCTCGAGAGCGAGCGGGGCTGTCGCGCTATAGCTCATCACGACACCGGCGCAGGCGAGCAGGGCACTCGTGAACAGCACGCCGCCATCCAGCCCCGTAGGTCCGGGCGGCGAACTGCCCGCCAGAATTCGCTTCGGTTCGGCGCCGCGTCGGAGGCTGCGGCGCGAGAGGTTTTTCGCGAATCGCATCAGGCCCCGGCCCCCTCATCGAGCGCTGCAATCGCCCGCTGGAAGCTTTCGCCGCGTTCTGCATAACTGCGGAATTGGTCGAAGCTTGCGCAGGCCGGCGAGAGCAGCACGGCATCGCCGGGCCGGGCCTCGTCGGCGGCCGCGCGAACGGCGGCGTCGAGGTTTTCGCAGCGAAGTGTCGGGCAGGTCCCTGCGAGCGACGTTTCGATTTCTCGAGCACTTTCCCCGATCAGCAGCGCGCGCCGGACGCGACCCCTTGCGGCGGCGGCCAGCGGCGCGAAATCGAGGCCCTTCCCGCGTCCGCCGGCAATCCACAGCAGGGGGCGGTCCGAGCCCCGGAGGGCGGCCTCGGCGGCGGCGACATTCGTGGCCTTCGAATCGTCGATCCAGGAGACGCCGGCGCGCAGGGCGACGGGCCGACAGCGGTGGGGCAGGCCGACGAAGTCCTTCAGGCCACCGGCGGCCTTCGAGACGTCGACTTCGAGTGCCGCAAGCGCCAGCAGGGCCGCGGCGGCGTTCGAGAAATCGTGCCGGTGCGAGAGTGGACTGCCGTCGAGGCGAATGCGCTGTTCGCCGCCCGGAAGGCGCAGGACCACGGCGTTTCCGTCGACCCACGCCGCGCGCGCCGCATCCGTCGTCCGCGAGGCGGCACCGAACCACGAGACCTTTGCACGCGTCGCGTTGGCGAAGGCCGCGACGGTTGGATCGTCTGCATTCAGGACGCACGTCGCCTCGGGCGTTTGTGCCTCCACCAGGCGTCGCTTTGCGGCTGTGTAGGCTTCGAGGTCGCCATGTCGGTCGAGGTGGTCGGCTGCAACGTTGAGCACCACCGAAACTTCCGGGGCGAAGCACTGGGTGATCTCGAGTTGGAACGAGGAGACCTCGAGGATCGCGACGTCGAGGGGCTCTCCGACGAGCGAGAGGGCGGGTCGGCCGACGTTTCCGGCCACGGCCGCGCGCAGGCCGGCGTGCCGGAGCAGGGCTTCGAGCAGTGCCACGGTCGTGGTCTTTCCGTTGGTCCCGGTGACGGCCACGATCGGCACGCAGAGCGTGCGCGCGGCGAGTTCGATGTCGCCGAGCACCCGTGGGCCGGGCCCGCCGTAACGGCGGCTCGGAATGCCGGGACTCGGGATCACCCAGTCGAAGTTGCCGCTATCGGGGAAGGGCTCGCCCCGCCGGACCTCCACCGCTTCGTGCAGGCTCTCGAGTTCGCCGGCGCCTTCGGCCTCGTCGACGGCCACCACCCGGGCGCCCTGCTCGGCGCAGAAATTCGCCGCGCTGCGCCCGCTCCGTCCCAGGCCCAGGACGAGGACGCGGTCCCCGTTCGCGATGACGTCTTTCTGGTTCACGATCCTCAACGCAGTTTGAGGGAAGACAGGGCGACCAACCCGAGGATGATCGAGACGATCCAGAAGCGGACCACGATCTTCTGCTCCGGCCAGCCGAGTTTTTCGTAGTGATGATGAATGGGGGCCATCAGGAAGACGCGGCGCCCGGTCAGCTTGAACGAAGCGACCTGGATCACCACCGAAAGGGTTTCGACGACAAAGACCCCGCCGACGACCGCGAGCAGGATTTCCTGGTGGATCAGCATGGCGATGGTCCCGAGGGCGCCTCCCAGCGCCAGCGAGCCCACGTCGCCCATGAAGAGCTGGGCCGGGGAGGCGTTGAACCACAGGAACCCGAGTCCCCCGCCCACCAGTGCGCCGCAGAAGATCGCGAGCTGACCGGCGCCGGCGACGTATTCGATATTGAGGTAGTCGGCGATCATCACGTTGCCGGCGGCGTAGGAGAGGATCAGGAAGGTTCCGGCCGAGATCATCACCGGCCCGATGGCGAGTCCATCGAGCCCATCGGTGAGGTTCACCGCGTTGCTGGTGCCGACGATCACGAAGGTGGCGATGGGGATGTAGAGCCATCCGATGTCCGGCCGGAAGTCCTTGACGAAGGGAATCGTGAGAACCGGATGAAAATCCGGGTCGGTGGTGATCGCGATCGCGACCAGGGTGGCAAGGAGTGTCTGCCACAGGAACTTCGTGCGCGCCGAGATCCCCGCCGAGCTTCCGCGCGTCACCTTGCGGTAGTCGTCGATAAAACCGAGGACGCCGTAGCCCGCGGTGAGGGTGATGACGATCCACACGAAGCGACCGTCGAGTTCCGACCAGAGCAGCACCGACACCAGCAGCGAGGCCAGGATCAGGAGCCCGCCCATGGTCGGCGTTCCCTGCTTGGCCTGGTGGTCCGGGCCGATTTCGCGAATCGGTTGTCCGATCCGCAGTTCGGCGAGGCGGCGGATCAGCCAGGGCCCGACGACAAAGGCGATGAAGAGTGCCGTGAGCGTGGCCGCGGCGGTGCGGAACGTGATGTAGCGGATGACGTTGAAGCCGCCGACCTGGTCTGCAAGCGGGTACAGGAGGTGATAGAGCACTAGCGTTTTGCCTCCGGGGCCAGCTGTTCGACCACCCGCTCCATGCGGCTTCCGCGGGACCCCTTCACCAGGATCCAGTCGCCGGAGGAGAGATTCTTTTCCAGGGCTGCGACGGTCTCGCAGAGATCCTCGGAGGCGTGAGCGCGGTCGGCGGGCATGCCGGCCTCGATCGCAGCGTCCACGACTTCGCCGGCGTGTCGGCCCAGGGCGTAGATTTGGTCGACTGCGCTCTCGACGCAGAGTCGACCGGCCCGGCGGTGCTCTTCGGTGGCACGCTCGCCGAGTTCGTTCATGTCTCCGAGCACCGCGATTCGACGCGCGGGTCCCGAGCGGTCCGCCAGGGTGGCAAGCGCAGCCGCGAGGGACTGGGGGTTCGAGTTGTAGCTGTCGTCGATCACCGTGGAGCCGTCGCGGCCGCGAAGGGGGTTCATTCTTCCCGCCGCGGGTCGGTAGCTGCCGAGTCCGCGCACGATGCTCTCGAGGCTCGCTCCGACGGCGAGAGCGCCGGCTGCGGCTGCGAGCGCATTCAGGATCGTGGTGTCGCTGAGTCCGCGTACGGCAATTTCGGCGCGACCGGATTCGCACTCGAGATCGAAATGCAAGGTGGGCTCGGGGGCCGCCTCGAAGCGCGGGAGGCGGGCTCGCACGTCGGCTTTTGGGGAAAAGCCATAGCCAAGCTTCCGGGCCGGGCTGCGCTCGGCCTGGGCGACCACAGCGGGGTCTTCGAGGTTCACCACCGCGATCCCGTCCGCAGGCAGTGCCGCGAAGAGATCGCCTTTTTCGTCTGCGATGGCCTCTGCACTGCCGAGAAATTCGATGTGTGCGGTCCCGATGTTGGTGATGAGTCCGATGCTGGGTTCGGCGATTTCCGCGAGCCGCGCGATTTCACCGCGATGGTTCATGCCGAGTTCGATCACCGCGACGCGGTGCTCGGGCTCGCGCGAAAGCAGGGTGAGCGGGACACCGAACTCGTTGTTCAAGTTGCCTCGGGTCCGCAGGCACGAACGCTCGGCCCCCAGCGCCGCGGCGCAGAGATCCTTCGTGGTGGTCTTCCCGCTGCTGCCGGTGATCCCGATCAGCGGGCCCTCGAAGCCGCGACGGTGGCCCCGAGCCAGTTCGCCGAGGGCGCGCGTCGTGTCTTCGACTCCGAGTACCGGCACGCCCGGGTCGCCGAGATCGGGGGCGTGGCCGGACTCGACCAGCACGCCTTTCGAGCCCGCCGCGATGGCCGCATCGATGAAGCCGTGGCCATCGTGGTGGGGGCCTCGAATCGCGACGAAGAGGGCGTCGGCCTGGATCGTCCGAGAATCGATCGACACGCTCGAATAGCTGGGGTT
>CAJXIC010000161.1 GCA_913054385.1 uncultured Pseudomonadota bacterium | reverse complement strand
TGACTTCCAAGCCTGGACCGGACGCATCAGGCTTTCCTTCCCAAGGGAATACGCTTCACCGAACGCGCCGCCTCACGCCCAGTCCCGCAAGTCCGAGGGTGAGGAGGACCCCAGTGCCGGGTTCGGGCGTGTAGTAGAGCAGCAGGTCGTTGTCCTTCACCCGCAGCGAGAAGGCCGGGATCGAGAAGTCTCCGACCAGCGAGTTGGTGAACCCCGAGGCGTCGATCGAGAAAGCATCTTGCGAGAAACCGGTGATCCCGCCCGTCGTCGTTACGATGGTCCAGATGTGCGTGCTCGATGCATCGAAGTTCGACATGTCGCCGGGGGTGTTCGTGCCCTCGAGAAGCGTGCTGAGCGCGATCTGGAATGGATCGCCGGAAGTCGCCGTGATCGAAAGCAGCCCGGAGATGTCCAGGAGATCCCAGTTGGTTCCCGCCACGCCGGTGGCATTGTCGAGCTCGATATTGAGGGTGCCGCCGCCTTCCCAGGTCTGGTCGCCCGTGGAGAGAGTTCCCGGGCTACTTCCCGGCGCCAGGGTCGCACCCGAAGCCACGATCAAGTCGCCGAGGACCGTCCCCGAACCCCCGAGCGTCTGACCCGAAGCGAGAGTAAATCCCGCCTCGGAAACGTCTAGCACGGCGCCGAGGTCCACCTCGATGAAGCTGCTGTTCGGAAGCGCATCGGCGCCCTTCAGCTTCAGCTTCCCCTTCTTGATATGCGTCTTGCCGTGATGCTTCAGCTTCTTCCCGATGGTCAGAACGTCCGCCGATGAATTGTCCATCACGAACGCATCGGTCGGGTTGCTGAAGTCGACGTCCACGTCGACCTCGCTAATTCCGCCGGTGTAGGTAAACGATGAGACGTGGAGTGTGCCGGAACCGGTGATCAGTCCCGTACCCGAGAGCGTGAGGCCGTTGATGGTGTCGTTATAGTCGGCCAAGAGGAGCGATCCTCCGGTGACGCTCAGCGAGATGGCATCCGGTAGCACGTTGTCCGCGCCGAGAGCCAGCGATCCGCCGAGCAGGCTCACGCTCCCGGTAAACGAGTTTCCCGCCGATGCGAAGACCGTGGTGCCGGTGCCTACCAGCGTGATGTTCTTGGAACCGCTGATCGCACCCGATAGCGTAAGCGTGCCACTGCCCTGGTGGTCGATCGTGAGATGGTCGTTTAGCGTCAGGTTGACGCCAAGCTCGTGGGAGCCCGTATTGGCGGCCGTGACGTTCAGCGCTGCCGCAGCGTCCCCGTCGAAGGTGATTTTCTTGCTGCCGGTGAGGTTGTAGCCGAGGGTCGAGTCGAAGCGCAGTTCCCCGACCTTGACGTCCTTGACGAGTTCGATGCCGCTATTGCCCGCGCCGTCGAAGATCGCGACGTCTTTGGCCTTCGAGGGAGCCTTGTTCCCGCTCCAGTTCTTCTTCTGCTGGGTGCTGGTGCCCCACTTGTCCTGGTTCGAAGCGTTCGCCCCGTTGTCCCAGGTGGCGGTGGTGATGGCGCCCGATTCAGTGCCGCCCGCGAGCACGAGTGCAAGTGCAAGCAGCACAGAGAGGAATGATTTCCTATAGCGGGCCAGACGCATCACGTAACCCTTCCCAGGGGATGATGCAGAGTACAAAGCAATATTCGTTCCAGGGGGTTTCCCCATCGGTGTAAAAAAAAACGCTTTAAAACCAACCTGTTACAAATGGCCGAAAGCCCCGGTCTCGGGACCTGACGAGATTGGGTAGGCATGTTCCTCCCGGAGGGAAAAGATTTTCCCATCTGGGTGGCGCCGAGCCTGTCCATCGCAGTGTCCGGACCGGCTCCGATCCGGGGAGATTCATACCCCTCGCCCGTCGCTTCCGGCCGGGATGCGCCTCAACGAGGGCCGCTGGGGCGCGTCTTCCGCGCGCGGCTTCTCCCGGCTTCGTCTTGACCACGGTGTGACCGGACACTAGGATCCGCGCGCCCTATTGCGGGGTAGAGCAGTCTGGTAGCTCGTCGGGCTCATAACCCGGAGGTCAGGGGTTCAAATCCCCTCCCCGCTACCAATGAACCCCCCGGCGTCCTCACGGACTCCGGGGGTTTTTGTTGAGGCCAGCCGGCAGTGGGGCTCGGCGCGAGCGGGCGGACGCGACGCCCCTCAGTCGAGACCCGTTCCGTATTCGTTTTCTTCGGAGCTGCCTTCGGTCGCCCACCAGATGAGCAGCAGAATGATCCCAATGACTGTCAGGATCAGGAGCTGCCACCAGCCGGAGCGTCCGCAGTCGTGGAGACGCCGTGCTCCCACGGCAAGGCTTGGCACGAAGAAGGCGAGCGAGAGGATCCCCGAGAGAGCCTGGCCGGCTTCGTATCCGTCGCTGACGGTCCCGGCGATGCTGGCCGCCCAGCTAAGCAGAAGGAGAAAGAGTTGGAACCACCAGAACTCGGCCCTTCCGGCTCGACCGGAGAAGGTTCCGTACTTGGAGAGACAGGCCGCGATCGATTCGCTGAAGCTCAGCGGGAATCTCCCACGCGTCCACAGGATTGAATCCCTCGCGTGATCCGAGATTAGCGGTGACGCGAAGAGGCGTCGAAGGCGGCTCGTCCGCGCCCGAGCGCTAGGAATTTCGTGCGGCTCTGAAGCGCCGGTGCAGGCGGTAGCCGATCACCAGCGAGGCGCCGAGGGGCAGCATCAGCCCGCCGTAGAGCAGGATCGGGATGCTGGGCTCGAGCACGCCGAAACTGCTCGAAGCCACCACGATCCCCAGCAGCGTGTTCTTAACGCCGATCTCGACGGCAATGGTGACGGTATCGCTCGCGGAGAAGCGCAAAAGCATCGGCACCAGTAGCCCCAGCAGCAGCGCAGCGCCCGCTAGCCACAGCGCTGGCGGCGTCACCAGCGCGACGGCTTCGACCGGGGATTCGGGACGCATGAAGCCGTCGAGGGTGAGCGCAGCGAGGATGCCCAGCGACGCCAGCAGTGTGAGCGGGCGATCCAGCCGTGCCGCGCCCGGGAAGCGCGTGCAGGTCGCCATGCCGAGGACCACCGGAAGGATCGTGAGGCTGCCGAGCTCGAGGGCGGTTTCGAGCAGCGGGATCTCGGCCACGCCCCCCGCTCCGCCGGTGTGGGCAAGGCTGGCGCGAATCCACAGCGGCAGCGTAAAGAGCGTCGCCGCAGTGGCGGTGGCGGTGAGCGAGATCGAGAGGGCCGTGTTCGCGCCGACCCAGTGCACCAGCATGTTCGAGAGCATGCCGCCGGGGCAGGCGGCCGCAATCACGATGCCCACCGAGAGCAGCGGCGGCAGGCCGTAGCCGACGGCCAGCGCGTACCCGACCAGCGGCATCGCCACCAACTGCAGCAGGGTGCCGACGATCACCGGGCCGGGCAGCTTCAGCACGCGTCGGAAGTCGTCGATTGTGAGCGCCAGCCCCATCCCGAACATCAGCGCGAAAATCAGGGCCGGCATCAGCCAACCGCCGAGGGGATCACTCACGCGTCGCGGTCTCCTGGAACGGGCAGCGGCACGCTAGCAGCCCGGGCCCGAGCGGCGACGCCGGTCGCGTTGCCTCAGGGAAGATCCGGCAGTGAGTAGTCGTGGCGCAGCGCTGGGTCGTCACTCGAGGTTTCGACGAACTCCCAGTCGTGGCCCTCGGCGTCGTGGAAGTAGACCCGCTTGCGGTGGGGGTGCGCGTTGGGAACCGTCGAATCGAAGTAGCCCGCTTCGCGCATCCGCTCTCGCAGGGCGTCCGCGTCGTCGACCTCGAATCCGAGATGGTTAAGGCCCGGCTTTCCGGCGTAGGGGACCCAGACTTCGGCGGCTTCCGCGTTGGCCGCGTTGGTCTCGTTGAGCGCCAGGTAGGTCTCGTCGGTGCCGACGTGCAGCCAGCGTTCGCTGCGAAGTCCCAGCCCTTCTGCCCGGACGACGAACTCCGGAAAAGCGGTCTGCAGAAAATGCAGCATCGCATCGAGCTCACGCACGATCAGGTTCGCGTGTTCGAGTCGAGCGTTCACCGGGGGGAGGCTAGCGAAGGCGGCGCGTGTCCCGCTTCGGATGCAGCGCTTGCTAGGCTGCGCGCGTTGCCTGATCGCGTCAATAGGAGCCCAAGCCGTGATCCCGACCCCCCTGCGCCTGCTCGGCGCACCCGGTTCGCCGTACACGCGCAAGATGTTGGCGCTGCTGCGCTACCGGCGCATTCCGTACCAGTTGATCCTGCAGGGGAGTCGCGAGTCCGAGGGTTTGCCGCGCCCGCGGGTACCGCTGCTGCCGACGTTCTTTCTGCCGGCCGAGAATGCGGCGAGCGGGGACGGCGGCGAACTCGAGGCGGTGACCGATTCGACGCCGCTGATCCGGCGCTTCGAAGTCGCCTTCGAAGGGCGCTCGGTGATCCCCGGCGACCCCGCCCTCGCCTTCCTCGATCTCTTGCTCGAAGACTTCGCGGACGAGTGGCTGACCAAGGCGATGTTTCACTATCGCTGGCACTTCGCGCCGGACATCGAGAAGGCGCGCCGGGTGCTGCCGCTGTGGGCGAACCCGAGTGTTTCGGACGAAGCGGTGGCACCTTTTCAGGCGATGATCGGCGAGCGCCAGATCGAGCGCCTGCGTGTCGTCGGCTCGAACGAAGCCACCGCCCCGGTGATCGAGGCGAGCTACCGGCGGATCCTGCAACGCCTCGATGCTCACTGGACCGTGCAACCCTTTCTATTCGGGGGGCGCCCCGCCAGCGCCGACTTCGCGCTCTTCGGGCAGCTGACGCAGTTGGTGGGATTCGATCCGACGCCCGCGGCGCTGGCTCTCGAGACCTCGCCGCGGGTGGTGGCCCAGGTCGATCGCATGGAGGATCTCTCGGGCCTCGAAGTGGACGCTGCGGATTGGATCGCGGCCGACGCTGTTTCCGAATCGCTGCGCGACCTCCTGCGAGAAGTCGGCCGCGGCTACGTACCGGTGATGCTCGCCAACGCCCGAGCCGTGGCGATGGGTGCCGAAGTCGTCGAGACCGAAGTCGACGGCGCGCGCTGGACCCAGCGCCCCTTCCCCTACCAGGCGAAGTGCCTGGGTTGGCTGCGCGATGCCCACGCGGCCCTCGACCCGGCGGTGTCTGAGCGCGTGGATGCGTTGCTCGCTGGCAGCGGCTGCGAGCCGCTCTTCGCTGCATCCCTGGAAGAGTGAGGGGGTCTGGAGCCGAGGCGCTCGGCCGCAGGAGCCCTCGCTCGTGCGCGGGGACGGTGAAGCGAAATGTGATGATCGTCCGAGAACGGAGATCGCCAGTGAAGTTTCGTGTTCTCATCGATCAGGACGAAGACGGGTTCTTCGTGGCTCACGTTCCGTCCCTGCCGGGATGCGTGACCCAGGGCTCCACCCGTCCCGAGGTGGTTGCCAACGCACAGGAGGCGATTGCTGCCTACCTGGAGAGCCTGAATGAGCGCGGCGAAGCGATTCCACCGTCGACCGAAGAAGAGCTGGTCGAAGTCGCCATTTGACCCAGCTCCCCAGCCGCTCTAGTCGAGAAATCGTCCGAGCGTTCGAACGAGTCGGCTATGAGCGCGATCGCCAGCGGGCAGCCACATCGTGCTTCGGCATCGTGATCCCCCGTACAGGCGCTTGGTCGTTCCGGAGCACCGCACGGTTGCGAAGGGCACGTTGCGCGCTCTCATTCGCGCCGCCGGCATGAGCATCGACGAGTTCGTCGCGCTGCTCTAGGGCGTTTCCGGGGTGAGCGCGTCGGCCCGAGCCTCGAGCGCCTCGGCCGCCTCGACCTCTCCCGCGGCGCGCTGCGCGCTGGCGAGTGCGCGCAAGTCTGCGACCACCGCGGGGTGTTCCGCGCCGAAAATTGCCTGGTCGAGGGCGAG
>CAJXIC010000160.1 GCA_913054385.1 uncultured Pseudomonadota bacterium | reverse complement strand
CTCCGACCGCAGATCACGACTTCGGCGCCGGCTGCGAGGAAGCGCTCGGCGATGCCACGGCCGACACCGCGTCCGCCGCCCGTCACGATGGCCACGCGTTCTGCGAAATCGATTCCAATGGTCACGTGGAAACTCCGAGCCCGATGTACCGGGCGACGCGCTCCCGGTGGTATGCGACGTCCCCGAGGAACTTCGCCGTCGACCGGGCGCGCTTGAAATAGAGATGGATGTCGTATTCCCAGGTAAAGCCCACGCCGCCGAAAATCTGGAGCGCTTCGGCGGCCGCATGGGAATAAGCGTCCGAAGCCGCGGCCTTTGCAATCGAGGCGACTTCGAGAAGGTCTTCCGAGGACTCGGCGGCGGCGCAGCCAGCGTAGTAGGCCGCCGACCGCGCCGATTCGATCTTCACCATCATGTCGGCGCACTTGTGTTGGATGGCCTGGAAGGATCCGATCGGTCGACCGAATTGCTCGCGCTCGCTGGCGTAGGCCACGGCCATGTCGAGGCAACGCTGGGCGCCGCCCACCTGCTCGGCGGCGAGTCCGACCGCGGCCAGTGCGAGCGTGCGCTCGAGCGCCTTTGCGCCGTTCTCGCCGCCTGCGAGGCGCGCGCTCGCCGGGATGCGAACGCTGTCGAATTCGATCTCGGCCTGGCGGAAACCCTGGTCCATGGTCGGCAGGCGTCGCCGGGAGATGCCGGGGCTCTGGGCGGAAACGGCAAAGAGCGCGATGCCGTCGTCGCCGCGGCTGCCCGCGCGGCGCGCCACCACCACCAGGAGATCGGCACAGTGGCCGTCCGGAACGAAGCGCTTCGTTCCCGAGAGGACGAACCCGTCGCCGTCTTCTTCGAAAGTGGTTTCGATCGAGGCCGCATCCCAGCGGCCCGAGGCTTCACTGAAGGCGAGAGTTGCGATGCACTCTCCCTCGGCGATGGCCGGAAGCCATTCGCGTTTCTGGTCGTCGCTGCCGGCTTCGAGGATCACCCGGGCGCCCAGGCAGACACTGGCAAAGAAGGGCGAGCAGAGAAGCGCTTCGCCCATCACTTCGAGCAGCGCCGTCAGTTCAACGAAGCCGAGTCCGAGGCCTCCGAATTCTTCGGGAATGGCGACCGCGGTCCAGCCGAGTTCGGCGCCCAACTGCTTCCACAACGCCGGGTCAAAACCGAGTTCGCTGCCCATCACCGCGCGAAGGGCATCGCCGGTCGAGTGCTCGGCGAGGAACGCCCGGGCCACCTCGCGGAGTTCGAGTTGTTCCTCGTTCCAGTGAAAATCCATGGGGGGATGGGCGCCTCAGGTCCCGTAGACCTTCTGGGGTTCCGGGTTCTTCGCGATCAACTCGGCCACGGCCGAGCCGACTTCGTCGGGTGCCCAGCGTGCGCCCTTGTCGATGGGCGTGGTGCTGCGCCAGCCGTCGGCAAGACTGATCTCGCCTCCGGCGAGTTCGAAGACGCGTCCGCTCACCTCGCGGGATTCGGCACTGCCGAGCCACACCACCAGCGGAGAGATGTTCTCCGGGGCCATGGCGTCGAAGCCGCTTTCGGGCTTCTTCATCATCTCCTCGAAGACCTCTTCGGTCATGCGGGTGCGCGCCGAGGGTGCGATGGCGTTCGCCGTAATGCCGTAGCGGCCCATCTCGGCCGCCTGCACCAGTGTGAGCGCGGTGATCCCGGCCTTTGCCGCCGAGTAGGCGCTCTGCCCGATGCTGCCGTTCAGCCCGGCCCCCGAACTGGTGTTGATGATGCGCGCGTCCACGGCCTTGCCGGCCTTCGATTGCCCGCGCCAAAAGGCACACGCGTTGCTGGCGACGCAGAAGTGGCCCTTCAGATGCACCCGGATCACGATGTCCCACTCTTCTTCCGAGGCCGAAACGAACATGCGATCGCGCACGACGCCCGCGTTGTTGACCACCACGTCGAGTCCCCCGAAGTGGTCGAGGGCGGCTTTCACCATCTCTCCCGCCTGGGCAAAATCGGAGATATCCGATCCGTTCGCGAGCGCCTCGCCGCCGGCAGCAAGGATTTCCTCGACGACCTCGTCGGCGGGGCTCTTCGAGGGGCCTTCGCCGGCAAGCGTGACCCCGAGATCGTTGACCACGACCTTCGCGCCCTCAGCGGCAAAGGCCAGTGCGTGCGCCCGCCCGATCCCGCGACCCGCGCCGGTGACGATCACTACGCGGCCTTCACAGATTCCCGACATTGCGATTCCCCGTTCTGGATGCGTTGGCCGGGCGCCTAGCCCAGTCGCTCGATGATGGTGACGTTGGCCTGGCCGCCGCCTTCGCACATGGTCTGCAACCCGTAGCGTGCGCCCCGGCGCTCGAGTTCGAAGAGCAGCGTCGTCATCAGGCGGGTGCCGGTGGCTCCGATCGGGTGGCCGAGGGCGATCGCGCCGCCGTTGACGTTGACCTTTGACAGGTCGGCTCCCAGCTCCTTCTGCCAGGCGAGCACCACCGAGGCGAAGGCCTCGTTGATCTCGATGAGATCGATGTCGTCGAGCGAGAGGCCCGCCTTCTTGAGGGCCGCCTTCGTCGCCGGGATCGGTGCGGTCAGCATCAGGATCGGGTCGTCGGCGAGTACCGAAATGTGGTGAATGCGGGCTCGGGGCGTGAGCCCGTGATCCTTCACCGCTTGTTCCGAGGCGACCAGCATCGCTGTGGCGCCGTCGGAGAGCTGGCTCGAAACCGCCGCGGTGAGTCGGCCCCCTTCTTCGAGCGGCTGCAGGTTCGCCATCTTCTCGAGCGAAGTGCCGCGCCGCGGTCCTTCGTCGGTAGTGACCTCGCCATAGGCTTCGATCTCGGCTTCGAATCGGCCCTCGTCGATGGCGGCGAGGGCGCGTTCGTGGCTCGCGAGGGCGAACACTTCCATGTCCTCGCGGCTGATGTCCCACTTCTCGGCGATCCTTTCGGCGCCGCGAAACTGCGAGACTTCGCCCGCGCCGTAGCGCTGGACCCAGCCCTTCGAGGTGGAGAAGGGGTCGGTGTAGCCCAGGGGCTCGGCGGCGGTCATCGCGAAGGCAATCGGGATGGCGCTCATGTTCTGGACACCGCCCGCCACCACGAGATCGTTGGTCCCACTGAGCACAGCCTGGGCCGCGAAGTGGACCGACTGCTGGGATGAACCGCACTGGCGGTCGATGGTGACACCCGGAACGTGCTGCGGCATACCGGCCGCGAGCCAGCAGGTGCGGGCGATGTCGCCGGCCTGGGGACCGACGGTGTCGCAGCAGCCGAAGATCACGTCTTCGACAGCCCCCGGGTCCACCCCGCTGCGCGCCATCAGCGCGCGAATTACGTGGGCGCCGAGGTCGGCGGGATGCTCGGCCGCGAGACCGCCTCCGCGCTTTCCGATCGGGGTTCGGACGCCTTCGATGAGGTAGGCCTCGGCCATGTCGTTTCTCCTGGGGTGCATTTCCGGCAGTCGCCGGGGAGGGGGGAGGGCTAGCGGACGCAGATCACCGAAGAGCCGTGACCAAAGAGCCCCTGGTTCGCGGTGATGCCGACCTTTGCGTCTGCGACCTGGCGGTCGCCGGCCTGTCCGCGCAATTGCCACACCAACTCGCAGACCTGTGCGATGGCCTGGGCGGGAACGGCTTCGCCGAAGCAGCCAAGCCCGCCGCTTGCGTTCACCGGGATACGGCCCCCGATTGCGGTGTCGCCGTCTCGCAGCAGGCGCTCGGCTTCGCCGGGCTTGCACAGGCCGATGTTCTCGTACCAGTCGAGTTCGAGCGCCGAGGAGAGGTCGTAGACCTCGGCCAGCGAGAGATCGCGCGGGCCGATGCCGGCCTCTTCGTAGGCGGCGGCCGCGACCGAATCCTTGAAGCCGCGGTCCGGAGCCGGAATGCCCGCGGCGGAATCGGTGCTGAACTCGGGCATGTCGATCACGGTGTTGGGGAAGGTGGGCGTCACGGTCGAAATCGCGGCGATTCGTACCGGATTGGATGTGTGCTTCTTTGCGAAGTCCAGCGAAGAGAGGATCACCGCTGCGCCGCCGTCGCTGGTGGCGCAGATCTCGAAGAGGCGAAGCGGGTCGGCCACCAGCGGCGATCCGAGAACCTCCTCCTGGGTGAAGACCTTCTTGTACCGCGCGTTGGGGTTGGTCGCCCCGTGTCGACTGTTCTTCACCTTGATGTGGGCGAAATCTTCTTCGGTGGCGCCGAAGAGATCCATTCGGCGCCGGGCGTAGAGCCCGAAGTAGGTCGGGTTCGTCGCACCCAGCAGGTGGAAGCGCAGCCAATCGGGATCGAGTTGGCGTTCGCCCTTGCTCGGGGCCAGGAAGCCCTTCGGCGTGGTGTCGGCGCCGACGACGAGGGCGACGTCGCACATCCCGGCCAGGATGCGGGTGCGCGCGATTTCCATGGCGGTCGCGCCCGAGGCGCAGGCGGCGTAGCAACTCGCCACCGGGATCCCCGTCCAGCCCATGGCCTTCGCGAAGGTCGCAGCGGCAACGTAGCCCGGGTAGCCGTTGCGCATGGTGTCGGCACCGGCGATGAATTCGACCTTGCGGTAATCGAGGTCGGCGTCTTCGAGGGCCGCGTGGATCGCGTGTACGCCGTATTCGACGAAGTTGCGGCCCCACTTGCCCCAGGGATGCATCCCGACACCGAGTACGGCGACTTCATTGCTCATCTTCTCGTCTCCTTCAGGCCGCGACGGGCTTCCACTTCCACACGAGGTATTCGTTCTCGTCGTCCTCGTAGAGGGTTCCGAGGGTGACTTCCATTTCCTGGCCGACTTGCAGATCGGTGGGATCAACTTCGTCGGCCAACTGTCCCAGGATGACGATCCGCTCTTTGCCGAGCTCGACCGCGGCCACCGTGTAGGGCTCGAAGGGATCGGCCGAGACGTAGGGAGCGGGCGGCTTGTAGTGGTTCGTGGTGTAGGACCAGAGCTTCCCGGTCCGCGAGAGCGCGACTTCCTCGAGTTTGGCCTGCGAGTGCCCGGGGGCGCGGCTCACCGAAACGTCCTTCGGAAAGAAGTAGGTGTTGCTCTCGGGATCGCGCAAACCCAGAAGCTGCGGATTCGAATCGTCCAGGGTGAACCAGCCTTCGATGGCCGGAACCCTATTTTTGGTCATGCGGGATCCTCCGCGCCCAGTGTAGATCAGGCGCCTGCGAAGCTGTAGCCGAAACTCGCTGCAGCGGGCTCCCGGTCGATCACCGATCGTTCGAGGCGCTCCCGGTGTAGCACCGAATCGCCCCAGGCAAGCTCGAGGGAAGCGGCTCGTTTCATCCAGACGTGCACGTCCTGCTCGTAGGTGTAGCCGATGGCGCCGTGCACCTGGAGCGATGTCTTCGAGGCTTCTCGGGCCGCTTCGCAGGCCGCGAGCTTTGCCATCGAAACGTCCAGGGGCCGCGAGTCGCTTGCCTCTGCCACCGAGTAGGCCGCACGATAGACATGCGAGCGCGCGTACTCGAGCTTCACCTTGGCGTCGGCGAGCATGTGCTTCACCGCCTGGAAAGATCCGATGGGCACGCCGAACTGCACGCGCTGCCCGGCGTACTCCACCGCGAGTTCGATCAAGCGGTCGGCGACGCCAAGCGCCTGGGCCGCCGAGGCGAAGGCGCCGCGGTCGAGGGCCGAAGTGAGCAGTGCGCGCGCAGCATCGCCACGCGCGAGGAGGGTTGCCTCGGAGGGCTCCCAGGTCACACGGAAAAGTCGCTGGGAGCCGTCGCTTGCGGGTTGGGCCTCGAGCCCAACTTCACGCGCCGGCACGGCGTGGACCGCTTCGTCGCCTTCGCCGCCGGAGGAAAGCAGCAGCAGATCGGCCACGTGGGCGTCCGCGACGAAGGGACTCGCGGGGTGTCCTACGGCG
>CAJXIC010000159.1 GCA_913054385.1 uncultured Pseudomonadota bacterium | reverse complement strand
CGCACGTGGGGGAAGAGAACGGTCTCGCGCAGGTTCGGCGCGTTGGTGAGCACCATGACCAGGCGGTCGACCCCGATGCCGAGTCCGCCGGTCGGCGGCATGCCGTGCTCGAGGGCACGCAGGTAGTCCTCGTCGAGCGGGTGGGCCTCGAGGTCCCCCGCGGCGTGCGCGAGGCGCTGCTCCTCGAAGCGTGCCCGCTGATCGATCGGATCGTTGA
The DNA here is from genome assembly GCA_913054385.1 of uncultured Pseudomonadota bacterium. Lineage (GTDB taxonomy): Bacteria > Myxococcota_A > UBA9160 > UBA9160 > UBA4427 > JAYGCV01. The sequence goes on along the minus strand of CAJXIC010000159.1, from coordinate 5,594 downwards.
GTTCGCTAAACGCGTTGCCGAGTTCCATGCCCGCGACAAACACCTCGAAGCGCTCGACCAGCCGTGGATCTTCGGTCGAACGCTTCGCCAGCGGCGAGAGTTCGACCGGATGATCGGTGATGAAGGTGGGCTGGATCAGCCCGGGCTCGACGGCTTCGCTGAAGAGGTCGTCGACCAGCACACCCCAGGTCGCCCCCTCGCCTGGATCCCGTCCGGCCTCGGCAATCGCCGCGCGCAGCGACTTGGCGTCCGGCGCCTCGAGAATATCGACACCGGTGCGCTCGCGGATCGCGTCTCGCATCGAGATCCGAGGCCAGGGCACTCCGAAGTCGAGCACCACCCCCTGATACTCGACCTGTGCGCTCCCGAGAACCGTCTCGGCGATGCTCCGCACCATCGCTTCGCATAGATCCATCATGTCCTGGTAGTCGGCATAGGCCTGATAGCACTCCATCATCGTGAACTCGGGGTTGTGCTTTCTCGAAACCCCCTCGTTGCGAAAGACGTGCGCGATCTCGAAGACCCGATCGAGACCGCCCACGACGAGACGCTTCAGGTAGAGCTCGTCGGAGATGCGCAGGAAGAGATCCTGGTCGTAGGTGTTGTGATGCGTCGAAAAGGGACGCGCGGCGGCGCCGCCGTAGAGCGGCTGCAGGACCGGGGTCTCGACTTCGATGAAGCCACGCGATTCGAGCACCGAGCGCATCGCGGAAACGATCCGGCTGCGCGCCAGCGCGATGCGACGCGCGTCGGGGTTGACCAGGAGGTCGAGGTAGCGCTGGCGAAATCGTGTCTCGACTTCCGAGAGGCCATGCCACTTCTCGGGCAGCGGGCGCAGGCTCTTTGCGAGCAGCTCGATCTCGCGCAGATCACAGGTGAGTTCGTCGGTCCGGGTGCGCCACAGGGGTCCCTTCACCCGGACGAAATCTCCGAGGTCGATGGACTTCGCGAAGTCGAAGATCTCGGCATCGACCTCCTGCTTCTTGACGCTCACCTGGAGCGAATCGCCGTTTTCGCGCAGCTCGAGAAAGATGAGCTTCCCGAACTTGCGCCGCGCCATCACGCGTCCGGCGATGGCGACCTGCGGAGCGTCGGCTTCGAGTTCGTCCCCCGAAGCGGCGTCGAAGCGCGACCGCACCGCGGCAATCGACTCGCGCTCCCCGACGCGTGCCGGGTAGGGATCGATCCCAGCGGCCACAAGCTCGTCGAGCCGACCGCGCCTCGCCTCGCGCTCGTATTCGCTCACCCTGCCCCTCCCGGGTCCTTCGAATTCTCGAGCAGCGTAGCTTGAATGAAACGATCGAGGTCACCGTCGAGCACCGCATCGACATCGCCGGTCGAAAGGTTCGTGCGGTGATCCTTCACGCGCTGCTGCGGGTGAAGGGTATAGGACCGGATCTGGCTGCCAAAACCGATCTCGCGCTTCTCGCCGGCGAGGCTCTCCATCTCGCGGGCCTTCTCCTGGCGCTTCCGCTCGTAGATCTGGGCGCGCAGGACCTTCATCGCCGTCGCGCGATTCTTGTGCTGTGAGCGCTCGTTCTGGCACTGCACCACGATCCCCGTCGGAAGGTGGGTGAGCCGCACCGCCGAGTCCGTTTTATTGACGTGCTGACCACCGGCGCCGCTGGCCCGGTAGGTGTCGACCCGCAGATCGGCATCCTCGATCTCCACCTCGATGCTGTCGTCGATCTCCGGCACCGCGGACACGCTCGCGAAAGCCGTGTGACGACGCGATTGCGAATCGAAGGGCGAGATCCGCACGAGACGGTGGACCCCCTGCTCGCTATTGAGGTAGCCGTAGGCGTATTCCCCGGCGACCTTGAGCGTGGCGCCGCGAATCCCCGCTTCCTCGGCGGACTGCAGGTCGAGAATTTCGGCCTTGAACCCACGGCGCTCGCACCAGCGCAGGTACATCCGCAGCAGAATCTCGGCCCAGTCGCAGGCGTCGGTCCCGCCCGCCCCGGAATTGATCGAGAGGATCGCATTCGATCGATCGTGTTCTCCGCCGAGGAGCAGGCGGGTTTCGGCGTCGCCCAACTCCTCTGCAACCTGCTCGAGCTTTTCCGCCGCTTCGGCCCGCGACTCGGCATCGTCGACCTCGGCAGCGAGTTCGAGCAGCACTTCTGCGTCATCCAGCACAGCCTCGAGGCGGTCGTGAAAGCCGAGTTCGCGCTCGATCGCGGTCTTCTCCTTCGAGAGCGCCTCGGCCCGGGCCCGGTCGCTCCAGATCTGGGGATCGGAGAGTTCGGTTTCGAGAGAATCGTGGCGTGCGTTCAGGCGGTCGCGGTCAAAGACGCCCCCGGAACTCGCCGAACCGGTTGCGCAGACTGCGCAGCCTCTCTGCGAGTTCGCCCGCGTCGAGATCCAGACTCTGCGGATCTTCACTCATGCCCGGCCCTCCGCTGCCCGCGTTCCCAGGCGCCGCCCTGCGATGGCAATCGCGAGCCCCGCCAGGCAAAGCCCCACGAAGACGTCGCCATGGCGCACGTAAAAGGTCTCTCCGCGCGCCGGGGAGCGCAGCGGAACATCGGCCACCAACCATCCCCGCTCGAAGATCGGAAGCGACTCGAGAACTTCTCCTCGCTCATCGATGATCGCTGAAACTCCCGAGTTCGCCGCGCGAACCGTAAAGACGCCTGTCTCGGCCGACCGCAGCGCGGTCATCGCCAGAAATTGGTAGGGCGCCCCCGTGCGGCCGTACCAGGCGTCGTTCGTCAAGGCCAGCAGGATCTGCGCACCGTCTCCCACGAAGCGCCGCACCAGATCCGGAAAAAGCAGTTCATAGCAGATTGGGACGCCGACCCGGACTGCGCGGCCGCTGCCGCCCTCCCCCAACGGCAACGCGATGGCAAAGGGACCCGCTCCCTCGCTGACGTCGGAGGGCGCAATGCCCGTGGCCACGCCTTCTAGAACCCCCCCCAGCCAATCGCGCAGGGGGACGTACTCGCCGAAGGGGACCAGGTGCGACTTGTCGTAGCGCGCGACCGCTTCGCCCTCCGCGCCAAAGACAAAGGCGCTGTCGAAGTAGGCCGTCCCGCCACCGGGTCTCCTCTCGATCCCGACGGCGCCGACGACGGTCGCTGCGGCGGTTTCCCGGATCAGGTCGCTCAACGCCGCCGGCACTTGCCCGTCGCGAAGGGCCTGTGGCAGCGCCGTTTCAGGCCAGACGATCAATTCGGCGCCGTCCGCGGCCGCCTCCATAGAGAGTGCTTCGTAGATCGAAAAGGTTCGGTCTTTGTTCTCGCGGCTCCATTTCAGGCCCTGTTCAATATTTCCCTGGAGCGCCGCCACCCGGATCGTCTCGCCTTCGAGCCGGGGGGCGCGCGCGAACCACCCAACGAGATGGAGCGCGAGCACCACCGCCATCGCGACGCCCGCCTGGGTTCCGATGCGTCCGCCGCGGCGAAAATCCAGGACGCCGCGTGCGAGCGCGGCGCCTGCAAGCACCGTTGCGAAGGAGAGACCGTAGACCCCGGCAAAGGGAGCCAGCCCCAGCAGGGCGGCGTTTTCGTGTTGGGCATAGCCGAGCGTGCCCCACGGAAAACCCGTCAAGAAAAAGGAGCGAAGCCAGTCCAGCGAAACCCAGAGTGCCGCAGCGAAGAACGGCGATGGCGCCCGGCCCCGATCAAAGAGCGCAATTCCCCCGCCGAAGAGCGCGACAGCCACCGCCGGGTAGAGCGCGGCTCCGACGACCGCCAATACGCCGATCCACGGCGGCGCATGTCCGTAGCTGACGGTGACGACGTAGAACCAGTGGAGAACCCCGGAGAATGCCAGGAGGCCGGCGAAGAACGCCACACGCGCGGCCCGGCCCGGCGCGAGCCCCTGCAAACCGAGGAGCAGCGCCGCCGGGGCCGCCCAGGAAAGCCACAAACCAAGGTCGATGACGCTTCCCGCTAGCGGGTGGGGAAACGAGAGAAAAGTGATCACCGCGTAACCGACGAGCAACGCCACTCGCGTTCCAGGCTGGGGCACGAAAGCGGCCGTCACGCTGCGGGCATCCCGCGAATCGCGCGCCACACCTTGCGCTCCTCTCGCTGCATGACCCTCGCTTCCGCGGACGACTCGTGATCGAAGCCGAGGAGATGGAGCAGGCCGTGGACCACGAGATGCGCCACCTCGTCGTCGAGCGAGCGATGCCGCTGCCGGGCCTGCTGCGCCGCAACCGAAAGGCCGATCACGACATCGCCGAGCATTGCGCCCCGGTAGCGCGCGTGGTCGCCTTCCACCAGCGAGAACGAGAGGACGTCCGTAGGCCCCTTTCGACCGCGCCAGGACTGGTTCAGCTCCGCAATTTCGGCATTGTCGACGAGCGAAAGCGAGAGTTCCGAGCGCGCGTGACCGAGGCTCCCGAGAGCCCGCACCGCACGCCTTTGCAGTCGGCGCAGATCCAGGTGAACGGGTCGCTTCTCCGGCGCTCGTAGCCGAACGCTCACTCCCGGGACGCAGGCAGCGCGGCGCTTCGATCGCGAGCCGCGCTCGCCTTTTCGTAGGCGTGGACGATCGACTGCACCAACGGATGCCGGACCACATCCACCCTGGTGAACTCGACCTTTCCGATGCCCTCGACGCCGCGCAGGACCTCGATCGCGTCGATCATCCCGCTCCGCTCGCCCGCGGGAAGGTCGATCTGCGTGATATCCCCGGTGATCACCGCCTTCGAATTGAAGCCGAGCCGGGTCAGGAACATCTTCATCTGTTCACGCGTCGTATTCTGCGCTTCGTCGAGGATCACGAAGGCATCGTTCAGGGTACGACCGCGCATGAACGCGAGGGGAGCCACCTCGATGACGTCGCGCTCGATCAGACGGCTCACCTTTCCGAAATCCATCAGATCGCGAAGCGCGTCGTAGAGCGGTCGCATGTAGGGGTTGACCTTCTCGATCAGGTCGCCCGGGAGGAACCCGAGCTTCTCTCCGGCTTCGACGGCGGGACGGACCAGGATGAGTCGCGACACCTCGCGGCGGTTGAGCGCCGCCACGGCCATCGCCATCGCGAGATAGGTCTTCCCGGTACCGGCGGGACCGACTGCCAGCACGACGTCGTGCTTCTGGATCAGGTCGATATAGGTGCGCTGGGCGAGGTTCTTCGCATACAGCTTGCGCCGGCCGCCCACGTCCCGAAGAACGTCCCCGTAGACCTTTTTCAATTCGGTTTCCGGAGCGGTGTCGAGCGTGCGAACCGCTTCGCGGACATCGGAAGCCGCCAGCCGCTGACCGGATTGAACACAGGCGTAGAGTTGCTCGAGCACCTTGGCAGCGAGTGCAACCCGCGGTTCCTCGCCAAGCAGTCGCACGGCATTGCCCCGCGAGTGCGCCTCGACTTCGAGTTCGCCTTCCAGGATCCGGAGCGTCGCGTCTTCCGGCCCGAAGAGCAGCGAGGCGGCCGCGTTGTCGTCAAAGACAAGCGTCTGCCGGATGCGCGTGCTGGGATCTTGCAGGAGCCGCTCCAGAGAGTGGATTTAAAACCCATCCCCAGCGGCGCTCGAACGGGCCGAGCGGCGGCCAACAGGCCGATTCAAGCCGCCGAACCACGAACGCTGGGGGGAAACCCCAATTGTAGGGAGGCCGCAATGGCGCCGCCAATGCACCTCA